>NZ_JBBWCB010000005.1:0-125295 GCF_039888995.1 Pseudomonas rossensis
ACCCGACCCTCGACCACTGGGCCAAGGAACACGATGTCAAAGGCCACACGCCGGCCGAGATGGCGCCGTGGTTCGAGAAAATGGAACAACGCCTGGGCGTCGCCCCCTGGGTGATCCCGCCCAACGCCAACAACGACGTGATCCGCAAAGGCTGCGAAAAACTCGGCTACGCCTGGCATGTGATCCCGCGCAACGTACGTGGCTGTTGGAACCTGGGCTACTGCGGCATGGGTTGCCCGACCAACGCCAAGCAATCGATGCTGGTGACGACCATCCCGGCGACTTTAGAAAAAGGGGGCGAGCTGCTCTATCTGGCTCGCGCCGAAAAGCTCGTGATCAGCGGCGACAAGGTCACGGGGTTGCAATGCGTGGCGATGGACGAGCGCTGCGTCGCACCTACCGGACACACGATCACGGTCAAGGCCCGGCATTACGTGCTGGCCGGTGGCGGGATCAACAGCCCGGCGCTGCTTATGCGCTCTGAGGCGCCCGATCCGCACAAACGGCTGGGTAAACGGACTTTTCTACACCTGGTGAACATGTCGGCCGGGCTGTTCGACGAGGTGATCAACCCGTTTTATGGCGCACCACAGTCAATCTATTCCGACCATTTCCAATGGCAGGACGGCACCACCGGAAAAATGTCTTACAAACTCGAAGTGCCGCCGCTGCACCCGGCACTGGCCACGACCCTGCTCGGCGGTTTCGGCAAGGAAAACGCCCAACACATGGAAAACCTGCCCCACACCCACGCCATGTTGGCGTTGCTGCGGGACGGCTTTCACCCGGACAGCCCCGGCGGCAGCGTCGAGTTGCGCGGTGACGGCACGCCGGTGCTCGACTATCAGGTTTCACCCTATGCCTGGGATGGATTGCGTCGGGCGTTCCACAGCATGGCCGAGATCCAATTCGCGGGCGGTGCCAATGCGGTGATGCCAATGCACGCCGACGCTCGCTACGTGAAAACCCTCGCCGAAGCGCGCACGCTGATCGACAGCCTGAGCCTTGAGCTGTATCGCACACGCCTGGGCAGCGCCCATGTGATGGGCGGTTGTGCCATGGGTGAAGACCCGAAAAACGCCGTGACCGACAGCCTCGGCCGGCATCATCAGTTAGGCAACCTGTCGATTCATGACGGCTCGCTGTTCCCCACCAGCATTGGCGCAAACCCGCAATTGTCGGTCTACGGGCTGACGGCGCAGCTGGCAACTTCTTTGGCCGAACGTTTGAAAAACCCATGAAAATGGAGAATATTCCAATCGTCTATAGTGCTTTCTTACCCAAAAGGCGACTTGGCCGACCGGGAAGGCTGCGATACCATCCGACTCCCCAACGGACTCCCGCCAGGACGACGCGATGAACCGAGTGTTGTACCCAGGTACCTTCGACCCTATTACCAAGGGCCATGGCGATCTGGTCGAACGCGCCGCGCGCCTGTTCGATCATGTGATCATCGCCGTCGCCGCCAGCCCGAAGAAAAACCCGTTGTTTCCCCTGGAACAGCGTGTGGCGCTGGCCCGCGAGGTCACTAAACACCTGCCCAACGTTGAAGTCGTCGGCTTCTCGACGCTGCTGGCGCACTTTGCCAAAGAGAAGAACGCCAATGTGTTCCTGCGTGGTTTGCGTGCGGTATCGGACTTCGAATACGAATTCCAGCTGGCCAACATGAACCGTCAGCTGGCACCGGATGTGGAAAGTCTGTTTCTGACCCCGTCTGAGCGTTATTCGTACATTTCTTCGACGCTGGTCCGGGAAATCGCAGCCCTGGGCGGCGATATCACCAAGTTTGTCCACCCTGCGGTGGCGGACGCCCTGAACGAGCGCTTTAAAAAGTAGGAGCTGCCGTAGGTTCGGGCCGCGTTCGGACGATCTTTTCCCCTTGATCGCGTCCGCGTGCACTGCGGGCGCCAATGCGGCACAATTGTGCGCATTGGTTTATTGCGCCCGGGCCTTCCGCCCTGGCTGGAGTTAGCATGTCCCTGATCATCACCGACGATTGCATCAACTGCGACGTCTGCGAACCCGAGTGTCCGAACGCCGCCATCTCCCAGGGCGAAGAGATCTACGTGATCGACCCGAACCTGTGCACCCAGTGCGTCGGCCACTACGACGAACCTCAGTGCCAGCAAGTGTGCCCGGTGGATTGCATTCCGTTGGATGAGGCGCATCCGGAGACTGAAGAGCAGTTGATGGAGAAGTACCGGATCATTACCGGTAAGGCTTGAGTCATTCGGCGACTTTGAAGACGCCATCGCGAGCAAGCTCACTCCCACATTGAATCTGCGCAAATTTCATGTGGGAGCGAGCTTGCTCGCGATGAGATGTAACTGACCTCACTCCCGCTGCTCAAACCCCTCCCCGATACACCCCAGACACCGCACAAACGCCGCTTTCGCCGGGTCGACCACCAACGCCTGCCCCGCATCGCCGACGCCGCCGCCCAACGCGGTAAACGGCAACGACACCACAAACGCTCCGGCACCAATCACCGTCGCCACGACCAGCAAGGGTCGGGCAATCAGCAAATCGCCGATCATGGCGTACGCCGGGGGATTCTGGATGGTGTAACGCGGGTCGCCGCTGCCCGTGTTTGCTGCCAGCGCTGGCGCACCGACGCTCAGCAGCAAAACGACGACAACGGTTCGAAACAGGTTCATGGCACGGTCCTTGGGCTAGGCAGTCAGAACACTGACTATAGACCCTGGGCGTATCAGCTCTGACAACGCGGGCAAAAGACGCTGGCGCGCTGCCCGAGCTTCACTTCCCGCAACTCCGTGCCACAGACCTTGCAGGGCGCACCGCCACGGCCGTACACGAACAGTTCCTGCTGAAAATAACCCGGCTGACCGTCACCGCCGATAAAGTCGCGCAGTGTGGTGCCGCCGCGCTCGATAGCGGCTGCCAGGATGCGTTTGATCTCGATCGCCAGTTTCAGATAACGCGCCCGAGAGATGCTTTTGGCCTCACGACGCGGGTCGATACCCGCGGCGAACAACGCTTCGGTGGCGTAGATATTGCCCACGCCGACCACCACCGCGTTGTCCATGATGAACGGTTTGACCGCCATGGATCGCCCGCGGGATTGCTGGAACAAGCGCTCGCCGTCGAACAGGTCGGTCAACGGCTCCGGCCCCAGGCGAATCAACAATTCATGGTTGAGCGGATCGAGGCTCCAGAGCATCGCGCCAAACCGTCGCGGGTCGGTGTAACGCAAGGCCAGGCCGGATTCCAGTTCGATGTCCACATGCTCATGCTTGGCCACCGGCGTGCCGACTTCCACCAGACGCAGATTTCCCGACATCCCCAAATGGCTGATCAGCGTGCCGACTTCGGCATTGATCAGCAGGTACTTCGCGCGTCGCTCCACCAGCACGATGCGCTGGCCAGACAGCCGCACATCCAGGTCTTCGGGAATCGGCCAGCGCAAGCGCCGCTCACGCACGATCACCCGGCTGACGCGCTGGCCTTCCAGGTGCGGCGCAATCCCGCGGCGAGTGGTTTCGACTTCAGGCAGTTCCGGCATGGTGCTCTCGAATCAGGCTGTGCAACGCTCAGCGGTGAGCGCCAAGGTCGCGAATCGTTTGTTTAAGGGTCTCGAAGTCGTAGTCCGAGAGGCCGACATAATCGAGAACCAGCGGAGCGATGCTGTTCCACTCGTGGTCATCACGCTGGTTGCCCAGCACCCGGAAGGACGCACAAATGTGCTCGGCCATTTTCAGGATCGCCAGCAGGTTTTTCAGCTGACTGTTGCGCGACGACTCATCGCTGAAGATCGCTAACGCATTGTGGTGATTGGCGATGGCGGCGGTGACATGCTCGGGCAGGCGCCAGGATTTGGCGGTGTAATAACCCACCACCGCATGATTGGTATTGAACACCCGATTCTCAGTGTCCACCACCCGACATTCGGCGCTGGCACTGGCGTAGGCCTCTTCCAGAACGGTCATGTAGTTGGGGAAGCGCTGGAGCATCAGCGGCACGCCGCAGTCATGGAACAGACCCAGGGCGTACGCTTCATCGCCGGCCTGGGCGCCGATGCGCTTGGCCAGGGTCAGGCAGGTCATCGCCACGTCCTGAGCGGTATCCCAGAACCGATTCAAGGTGACGATGGTGTCGTCGTTCATCTCGCCCTTGATCGACTGCGCGTTGATCAGGTTGATGATCGAGCGGCTCCCCAGCAGATTCACCGCACGCTGAATCGAGGCGATTTTGTTGCTCAAGCCGTAATACGGCGAGTTGACGATTTTCAACAAGGCGCCAGAGAGGCCCGGGTCCTGGGAGATCAGCTTCGCGATCACCTCCAGATCCGGGTCGGGCATGTACTGTTCCATCTGCAAATCCACCATGATTTGCGGCTGGGCCGGCACGCTGATGCCTTGCAGGGACTGTTGAATCTGTTCGGAAGTCAGCTCTGGGGACATAAGTACACACTCTGGGACAGGCGGCGATTCTAACCCTTATAAAGTTGGATCCGACACCTTGGCCGGTCCATCGCCTGAAGTTTCATCAAATGACGGCACTTCCTCACCGCATGTCCATCCGCCAAACCGTGGCCGTGCGCAACACGCTATACTCCCGCTCTTTTTTCCGGAGCGACGTCATGTCCCTGCCTAGCCTGCGCCTCAAAGCCAACGCCGACCGTCGCCTGCGAAACGGCCACTTGTGGGTCTACAGCAACGAAATCGATGTAGCCGCCACCCCGTTGAACGGCTTCAAGGCCGGCGACCAGGCGATCCTCGAGGCAGCCAGCGGCAAGCCGCTGGGCGTCGTTGCCATGAGCCCGAACAACCTGATCTGCGCCCGCCTCTTGTCGCGCGACATCAAGTTGCCGCTGGACAAGTCGCTGCTGGTGCATCGCCTGAACGTCGCGCTGTCCCTGCGCGATCGCCTGTTCGACAAGCCGTTCTATCGCCTGGTCTACGGCGATTCCGACCTGCTGCCAGGTCTGGTAGTCGACCGTTTCGGCGACATCCTGGTGGTACAGATCGCTTCGGCAACCATGGAAGCCCATAAAGAAGACGTGATCGCAGCGCTGACCCAAGTGATCAAGCCTAGCGGCATTCTGTTCAAGAACGACTCCGCTGCCCGTGATGCTGAAGGCCTCAACCGCTACGTCGAAACCGTGTTCGGCCTGGTGCCGGAGTGGGTTGCCCTGGAAGAGAACGGTGTGAAATTCGAAGCACCCGTCATCCAGGGACAGAAAACCGGCTGGTTCTATGACCACCGCATGAACCGCGCGCGTCTGGCACCTTATGCCAAAGGCAAACGCGTGCTGGACCTGTACAGCTACATCGGCGGTTGGGGCGTGCAAGCTGCAGCTTTCGGCGCCAGTGAAGTGTTCTGCGTCGACGCTTCGGCCTTCGCCCTCGACGGCGTCGAGCGCAACGCCGCGCTGAACGGCTTCGCCGATAAAATGACCTGCATTGAAGGCGACGTGTTCGAAGCCCTGAAAGAGCTGAAAGCCAGCGAAGAGCGTTTCGACGTGATCGTTGCCGATCCTCCGGCGTTCATCAAACGCAAGAAAGACATGAAGAACGGTGAAGGTGCCTACCGTCGCCTGAACGAGCAAGCCATGCGCCTGCTCAGCAAGGACGGCATCCTGGTCAGCGCTTCGTGTTCGATGCACCTGCCCGAGGACGATCTGCAGAACATCCTGCTGACCAGCGCCCGTCACCTGGACCGCAACATCCAGATCCTGGAGCGTGGCGGTCAGGGCCCGGATCACCCGGTTCACCCGGCCATCGCCGAAACCCGCTACATCAAGAGCATCACCTGCCGTCTGCTGCCAAACAGCTGATTACGCTGGTTTGACGGGGAGCCAGCCGGCTCCCCGTTCTGTTATCTGTAATTGAATTCTCCAACTTCCTACTCCAGCGGTCTTAATGACTTGCAGGACGTTTCGCTTTGTCTTTTATTTTAGCGGACAGAACTTACAATATTCATCCAACCCTCAGATCGATCCGACAAGATTACTGGAACATTCCTACTCAATCTCCCCTTGATAAGAACTCATTACAAACTATGATTAAGTCGTCACAAAGGAGTGACACTCACTATCAATTACAAGGAGTTCAAAACATGAAAGCAATTACTCTGGAAACCAACAAAATCGCCAACCTGGCTTTTCTGGTTGCGCCAAAAGTCCGCTAAGTAAATGAAACGCTGGGGAGTGCCGGCTACCCAGCGTTTTCTATGGCAAAGACCAGAGTGAGTCGCCAATCATGCAGATAAATCCTTATATATTCATACTTCCTCGCACGCCCGACCTAATAGTCTGGGATTACAAGAACCACAAACAGTTCGAATTAAAT
The DNA here is from genome assembly GCF_039888995.1 of Pseudomonas rossensis. NCBI lineage: Bacteria > Pseudomonadati > Pseudomonadota > Gammaproteobacteria > Pseudomonadales > Pseudomonadaceae > Pseudomonas > Pseudomonas rossensis. The sequence goes on from NZ_JBBWCB010000005.1 coordinate 6,312, forward strand.
CTTGAATATTCAACCCGTCTCGCACACCTTATCGACAAGCCTGAACAGTTTGATGACAACAGCATAATAGACACGCAACTCCTGAACGCGGGAATACTCACAACGTCAATACAAGACACCCTTGAATGGGGCTGGGATGAACTGTCGAAGATATTTCATATCGGCACCAAGAACATTCCTTGTGAATATGTCCCCCAAGATATTAATGAATGGTCGAGACACTATCTGGACCATTGCGCCGAAGTACTGGCCACTCCTGCCCCGGAGGTCAGACTCACAGAACGCCCGACAAGCGAGCGGATTGCCCTGCCCCAACCTTCCTGTCTGCCGCAAAGCGCACTTGCAAAGACGTTGATCGACCGAAAGACCTGTCGCTCCTTCACGGGTGAAGGGGTTTCTCTCGACGATGTGGGCACTCTTTTGTATTTGTCCGTTGGTTATCTGCGTGAGCGCGACAACGACATCGACGAAACCATCGTTGAAGGTCTTGGCGCCCGGCGCAGCAGTCCATCCGGTGGCGGGCTGAATGCCTGCGAAGGTTATCTTCATGTTCAGAACGTCAGCGGCCTGAATCCCGGGCTCTACGCCTACCACCCCGACGAACATGCGTTGAGCTTCGTCAATCCGGTGCCTGACTCACCCTTGGGCCAATTGTTGTGTGGGCAGCATTTCATCAACAACCTGCCAGTCGGCCTGTTCATCACCGCTCGCTTCGACAAACTGTGGTGGAAATATGAACACTCGCGGGCCTACCGAATGGCTTACGTCGAGGCAGGTCATATTTCCCAGACCTTTCAACTGGTGGCCACCGCACTTGGGTTAAGCACCTGGCTGACCGGTGCGTTGGCGGACGATCAGGTCGAAACGTTGCTGGGGATCGAGGACAGCGCCGAACAACCGTTGTTTTTTGTGGGCTGCGGCCAGAGTGACGGTCAAGTGATGTGCAAGGAATTGAAAGCACTGCTAAGCAGCCGAGACTTACAACAATGACCGAGCCTCGCACAGACGACCTGTCACTGCCCGACGCCTGGGCACAGCGCTTCACCCTCGACGACTGGAACACCCGAGCCTCGGTACGCAACAGCGAGCATACCTATCAATTGCCATCAGATCTGGAACGACAACTGGAAACACGACACTGGTTCCCGCCCGCCTTCCTGCCCTACCTGAATCACCCGGCCATCGAAGCAGCCGGCAGCGCGATCACCCATCGATTATCGGCCAACCATCTGGTGTACTTCCTCGACTACACCACCCGGCTCGAACATCGAATCGTCAACCGCTCCGTGGAAACCATCGTCCACGATGAGCTCGGCGCGTCCATCCCCCGACGGATGAAAACAGCCGCCCTCCAGCTGTACACCGATGAGGGTTATCACGCCCTGTTCTCCAATAGTCTCGCCGAGCAGATAGCCGACCTCTACGGCATGACCCAACGCCCGGTGATGCCGCGCCGCATTACCCGACTGAACGCCCTGATTTACCACAGCCCAGAGAGGCATAAGGCGCTGGCCTGGTTTCTCGTCGGTTTCGTATCCGAGACCATCATCGCCAGGGAACTGCTCGAGGTTTGTCGCAACGAGTTGGTGTCCAGCGTCCAGGAAATGCTCAGGGACCACCTCACCGACGAGGCCCGACACAGTCGTTATTTTTGCGAAGTGTTCCATTATCTGTGGCTGACCCTGAACAGAAGCCAACGCACGTTCGCCGCGAAGCTGCTGGTGGACATCATCCTGATGTTCTTTGAGGTCGATGAGCGATGGCTGAAGGAAAGCCTGAACAGCGTGGGCCTCAGGGAGAATTGCGTCGCAGAAATCCTCAGCGCCCTGACCGGCCCGCAAGCCTGCCTTCAGCGCGCCCGATCAGGTGCAGGCGCGACGCTACAGGCAATGGAAAAGGCAGGTTTTTTCGACCTGCCTTTTAACCAGCAGCTCTTCGCACAGGCAGGACTTGTCGATGGATGAAGGAAAATCTGCGGTCAGTGTCAAACACCGCCGAGCCACGGTCATTCTGTTGATGACCATGACGCTGCTCGGCGTCTTCCCCCTCGATGTGGTGCTCCCGTCCTTTCCCGCTCTTTCTGACTACTTTCAGACCTCATCGTCCGAGATTGCCCTGTCCGTCAGCGTGTTCGCCATTGGTCTGGCGCTGTCCGTGGTGCTGGTCGGACCGTTATCAGACTTGTGGGGGCGCAAGAAACTGCTGCTGGCAGGTATTGCAATCGCGGTAGTCGGTGCGACGGGTTGCCTGGCTTCCAGCGAGTACAACTGGTTTCTGTTCTTTCGCGTGATCCAGGCGGTTGGTTGCGGATCGTTCGTGCTGTCACAGGCACTGGTTCAGGATTTGTTCGTCGGCAAGGAACAGGAGCGAATCAGAATCTGGATGGTGACGGGCGGCGGGGTGTTCATATCGATTTCGCCCCTGCTGGGGGCCTGGTTGCAATCGCAGCTAGGCTGGCAGGGCAGCTTTTATGTGTTTATCACACTGGCCGTCATTGTCTGGCTCAAAGCCTGCTTTCTGCTCAAGGAAAACCCGCACCGTCATACGGCGTCGCACGGACGATTTTTCAGTGCCTATTGGCGGGTGTGCTCGGATCTACGCTTCATGGGTTATTGGCTAATTTCAGCTTTGGCCTTTGCCTGCCATTTTTCGTTCATCGTCATTTCACCGATTATTTTCATGGAGCGTCTGGCGTTTTCGTCGTACGAATTTGCCTGGGCGTTACTGCTGTATGGCGTGGCCTATGTGTTCGGCGGGATTGTCGCCAGCGCCCTGCATCGGCACCTGCAAGCCAACACGCAGATAGCTATCGGTCTGGGTCTGATCGCTTTATCAGGGTTGATCATGCTGTGGTTGGCGGATCAGTTCGGCCTCTCTGCTGCCGCGATACTGATACCCATGCTGATTTGTACAGCAGGCACCACCATTTCCAGACCTATCGCCAATTCCAAAGCCATGAGTCTCTACCCACAGAACGCCGGAACGTCTACCTCGGTCGGCGGCGTGCTGATTTTCATGTTCGGTGGCGTGATCAGCGTGGTGATCAATCTTGCGTACGACGACCTGACCACGGCGCTTGCCTTGTGTTTCCTGACCTTGAGTGCCGCGGGACTTGGCTTGAATGTACTGATCACACGGCGGCATCTGGCGCTGAAGGTGGGCTGACACCTGCCGATCGTCATCCCGTACCTTATGTCAGTACTGGATCAACACTTCCCGGCATTCCCTCCTGACGCCAGCCGTGTAGAATCGCGACATTCATCGCCAGTCATCCCCCGGCGGGTTTATGAGCTCAAGCTGAAGCGCGCGGCGATCCCGCAAAGTTATCGGCAACTTCCGGACACACGGCCATTTCTGAGTGTTCCAGACGTCAATAGAAGCTCACTTCCCTTTTGATACCTGATTAGCCGCCCGGAGTGCTTCATGCCTGATTACCGCTCGAAAACATCCACCCATGGCCGCAACATGGCCGGCGCCCGCGCACTGTGGCGCGCCACGGGGATGAAAGATGACGACTTCAAAAAGCCGATCATCGCCATTGCCAACTCCTTCACCCAGTTCGTACCGGGCCACGTCCATCTCAAGGACCTGGGCCAACTGGTCGCCCGCGAAATCGAACGCGCCGGCGGTGTCGCCAAAGAATTCAACACCATCGCCGTGGATGACGGCATCGCCATGGGTCACGACGGCATGCTGTATTCGCTGCCGAGCCGCGAAATCATCGCCGACTCCGTCGAGTACATGGTCAACGCCCACTGTGCCGATGCGATCGTCTGCATCTCCAACTGCGACAAGATCACCCCTGGCATGTTGATGGCGTCCCTGCGCCTGAACATCCCGGTGATCTTCGTGTCCGGCGGCCCGATGGAAGCCGGCAAGACCAAACTGGCCAGCCACGGCCTCGACCTCGTCGACGCCATGGTGATCGCCGCCGACTCCAGCGCTTCTGACGAGAAAGTCGCTGACTACGAGCGCAACGCCTGCCCGACCTGCGGTTCGTGCTCCGGCATGTTCACCGCCAACTCGATGAACTGCCTGGTCGAAGCCCTCGGTCTGGCATTGCCGGGCAACGGTTCGACCCTGGCCACCCACAGCGACCGCGAACAGCTGTTCCTGCAGGCCGGCCGCACCATCGTCGAGCTGTGCAAGCGTTACTACGGCGACAACGATGAGTCGGTATTGCCGCGCAACATCGCCAACTTCAAGGCGTTCGAAAACGCCATGACGCTGGACATCGCCATGGGCGGTTCCACCAACACCATCCTGCACTTGCTGGCCGCGGCCCAGGAAGCCGAGATCGACTTCGACCTGAAGGACATCGATCGTCTGTCCCGTCACGTGCCGCAACTGTGCAAAGTTGCGCCGAACATCCAGAAGTACCACATGGAAGACGTACACCGTGCCGGCGGGATCTTCAGCATCCTCGGCTCGCTGGCCCGTGGCGGCCTGCTGCACACCGACCTGCCGACCGTGCACAGCAAAACCCTGGCTGAAGGCATCGCCAAGTGGGACATCACCCAGACCAACGACGAAGCGGTGCATCACTTCTTCAAGGCCGGCCCTGGGGGAATCCCGACGCAAACCGCGTTCAGCCAGTCGACGCGATGGGAGACCCTGGACGACGACCGTGAAAACGGCTGCATCCGCAGTGTCGAACACGCCTACTCGAAAGAAGGCGGCTTGGCCGTTCTCTACGGCAACATCGCGCTGGACGGCTGCGTGGTGAAAACCGCCGGCGTCGACGAGTCGATCCACGTGTTCGAAGGCAACGCGAAGATCTTCGAAAGCCAGGACAGCGCCGTACGCGGCATCCTCGCGGATGAAGTGAAGGCCGGTGACATCGTGATCATTCGTTACGAAGGCCCGAAAGGCGGCCCGGGCATGCAGGAAATGCTGTACCCGACGTCCTACCTGAAATCCAAAGGCCTGGGCAAAGCCTGCGCCCTGCTCACCGATGGTCGCTTCTCCGGCGGCACTTCGGGCCTGTCCATCGGCCACGCTTCGCCAGAAGCGGCGGCGGGCGGCGCAATTGGTCTGGTGCAGGATGGCGACAAAGTGCTGATCGACATTCCAAACCGCTCGATCAACCTGTTGATCAGCGATGAGGAGATGGCTGGTCGTCGTGCCGAGCAGGATCAGAAAGGCTGGAAGCCTGTGGAAAAACGTCCACGCAAAGTGACCACCGCACTGAAAGCCTACGCCCTGCTGGCGACCAGCGCCGACAAGGGTGCTGTGCGTAACAAGGCAATGCTCGACGGGCTGTAAGCGTCAGTCGCAGTAACAAAAATGCCCCGCCAAGTGCGGGGCATTTTTTTGTCTGACCAAAATTCCCCAAACACAGGGGATCAATGTGGGAGCTGGCTTGCCTGCGATGCGGACGACTCGGTCTATCTGATGCACCGCGTAGATGCCATCGCAGGCAAGCCAGCTCCCACACTTGACCGCGTTCGCCAAGACGATCCAGTTGCGCTTACTGAATCTCTTCAGGCTTCACGATCACCCAGTTCTTGTCCGCCGTCACCGGCAACCCTTCCTTGGCCTGGGCCGCCGCGTGCTTGGCCATCATGCCGTTAATCTGGGTCATGTATTTGTCTTTGCGGTTGACCCACAAGTGGATGCCACCCTTGGCCACGTCGACGCCGTGGAACAGCATGAAACCATCGCTGGTAGGTGTATCGCCGCCGACCAGAACCGGTTTTTTCCACTCATCGATGTAGGTCAGGATTGCCGCGTGCTTGCCAGCCATCCAGGTCGCCGGGGTCCATAGGTACGGGGTCAGTTCAAGGCCGAGGTTGGCCTTCTCGTCATACTTGCCCGCGGTGATCTGCTTGCGCGCCGTGGTCAGTTCGCCGGTCTTCGGGTCCTTGAGCAACAAGCTCACGCCGATCACGTTCTGCGGTTTCACGTTGTAGCCGTACTTCGGATCGGCGGCGACCATCCGCACCAGTTCTTCGGAGGCGGCGGTCATCACGTAGACCTCGATGCCGTTCTCCATCAGCTTGTTGTAGAGCTCTTTCTGGCCGGTGAAGATTTTCGGCGGGTTGACGTCGAGGTTTTTGACCACATCGCCTTCGTAATACGTAGCGGGCACCGGTTTGCCGGACGCCATCAACTCGTCGACATAACCCTTGAGCTCTGTGAGCGTGAAGCCGGAGAACACTTGAGCGACCCATGGATAGCAGACCATGTCGTCAAGTTCGCAGAGGCGATAGTAATAACTGAACAGGCTTTCCTTGTGGTCGGCGGTGTCTTTGAACGGCATCAGTTTCAAAGAGGGGTCGAGCTTCTCGCGGGTGATCAGGCCCTTGTTTTCCATGAACGGCAACAACGACTCTTCGAGGTCGTAGCGGTAACTGGTGTTGTCCATGTCGAACACCGCGTAGTTACCTTTGTTGGCGTTGGCGGCAATCATTGCGTCCAGCGCCTTGGCCTGATCGGCTGGCCAATGCTTCAAATCCGTAGCGAATACCTGGCCGGCAAGGCTCAGGCCCAACCCCAATCCCAGTGCTGCGGCCAAAAACTTCGGTGCGAGCTTCATTAGCATTTCTCCCTGATTCAAAGATATCGACGCTAACAAATTAGTGTGACAGTCCCCGTCTGCCTGCGACCGCCCGCGTCCCTTTCGCGTCAGCTGCATCTCCGACAACGACACCCTCTTATTCCAAAAACGACAGTTAACAGACCTTTTTGATATTAAATCATTAGTTTTCAAGCTGTTAGGCTTGCCGGTTCGCGGCTGCCCCGGAAGGTAGCCGGCACAAGTCTTTATCGGAGTTCCAATGAATCTGCCGCTGATCCTCAATCTGCTGGTGTTCCTCGCCCTGCTCTTTGGCCTGGCGCAAACCCGTCACACCACGTGGAGCCTGGCGAAAAAAGTTCTGCTCGCGTTGGTGCTGGGCGTGGTCTTCGGTGTGGCCCTGCACACCGTTTACGGTGCCGGCAACCCGGTACTGAAAGCCTCGATCGGCTGGTTCGATCTGGTGGGTAACGGTTACGTGCAGTTGCTGCAAATGATCGTGATCCCGCTGGTGTTCGCCTCGATCCTCAGCGCCGTGGCCCGTCTGCACAACGCCTCGTCGCTGGGCAAGATCAGCTTCCTGACCATCGGCACACTACTGTTTACCACCGCCATCGCGGCGCTGATTGGTATCGGTTTGACCAACCTCTTCGGCCTGACCGCCGAAGGCCTGGTCGCTGGCACTCAGGAAATGGCCCGTCTGCAAACCATCCAGACCGACTACGCGGGCAAGGTCGCTGACCTGAATGTGCCGCAGCTGTTGCTGTCGTTCATTCCGCAAAACCCGTTCGCCGACCTCGCTCGCGCCAAGCCGACCTCGATCATCAGCGTGGTGATTTTTGCTGCGTTCCTTGGGGTCGCGGCGTTGCAACTGCTGAAAGATGACGTCGAGAAAGGTCAAAAAGTGATCAACGCCATCGACACCCTGCAAGCCTGGGTGATGCGTCTGGTGCGTCTGGTGATGAAGCTGACCCCGTACGGCGTATTGGCGCTGATGACCAAAGTGGTCGCCGGCTCCAACCTGCAGGACATCATCAAACTTGGCAGTTTCGTGGTGGTTTCCTACATCGGGCTGGGCCTGATGTTTGTGGTCCATGGCCTGCTGGTGTCGGCCGCCGGGATCAACCCGCTGCGCTTCTTCCGCAAAATCTGGCCGGTGCTGACATTTGCTTTCACCAGCCGCTCCAGCGCCGCGACCATTCCGCTGAGCATCGAAGCCCAGACCAGCCGTTTGGGTATTCCACAATCCATCGCCAGTTTCGCCGCGTCGTTCGGCGCGACCATTGGCCAGAATGGCTGTGCCGGTCTGTACCCGGCGATGTTGGCGGTGATGGTTGCGCCGACCGTGGGTATCAATCCGCTGGACCCGCTGTGGATCGCGACGCTGGTGGCGATTGTGACGCTGAGTTCGGCCGGTGTGGCTGGCGTGGGCGGTGGTGCGACGTTTGCCGCGTTGATCGTGTTGCCGGCGATGGGCTTGCCGGTGTCACTGGTGGCGTTGCTGATTTCGGTTGAGCCGCTGATCGACATGGGTCGTACGGCGTTGAACGTGAGTGGTTCGATTACGGCGGGGGCGATTACCAGCCAGATCATGCAGCAGACCGATAAAGAGCTGCTGGATGCGGATGAGCATGCTGAATTGGCTCACGCTTAATCCATTTGTAAAGATCAAAAGATCGCAGGCTTCGCCAGCTCCTACAGGGTTCTACGCCGACCTTATAGGAGCTGCCGCGATCTTTTAGGCCTTTTCCCACACCTCGAAGTTGTACGCCGGCTTGTCACCTTCCGCCGGATTCGACACATCGGACACCAATTTCCACTGCCCCAAATCAAACGCCGGAAACCAAGCATCCCCCTCCGGGCTCAACGCCACGCGCGTCAGATACAACCGATCCGCCTGAGCCATCCCCTGCGCATACAACTGCGCCCCGCCAATCAGCATCACCTCATCGACGCCCTGCTCGTTCGCCCATTCCTGCGCCCGAACCACCGCCGCCTCCAGCGACGGATAAACCTCCGCGCCCTCCAACGCCAGATCCACCTGACGGCTGACCACGATGTTCAACCGCCCCGGCAATGGACGCCCGAGGGAATCCCAGGTCTTGCGACCCATGATGATCGGCTTGCCGAGGGTGGTGGCCTTGAAGTATTTGAAGTCCCCCGGCAAGTGCCAGGGCATGCTGTTGTCGACGCCGATCACACGGTTTTCACCGAGGGCTGCGATCAGGCTGAGGGGGAGTGATTTAGTCATGCCGGCGAGGATACCAGAGCCTCCCGTACCCCGATAAGCGCCACAGCGGTTATGCTCACCGTTCAATTGAGCGACGGGATGCCGCGTGACTGAACTGACTCCACTGCAAAACCTCTGGCTGACCGAGACGGTGCGCCTGCGCGAAGAACACGCCGGCCCCCTGGAGGATCTGGAAGCCAACCGACTGGCCCGCAGCGCGGGCGGCGATCTGCCGACACGTATTCAACGTCGCGCCCTGTGGCTGGCCGAGCGCGATGGACTGACCAGTGCCCTCAAACATTGGCTGCAAGGTGCGCGGCTGGCACTGTTGGTGCTGGCTGTTCTCGCCGTTGCCAGCGGCGCCGGCCTGGCGATTGCCGCGCTGGGCGACGGACAAACCCCGGTCAATGTGTTCTGGGCCTTGGGCAGCTTGCTCGGACTGAACCTGATTCTGTTGCTGAGCTGGGCGTTGGGCCTGGCCTTCGCTGGCGAACACGGCGCCACCCTCGGCCGCTTATGGTTATGGCTCAGCGAAAAACTCGCTCGCGATGCCAAAGCCGCGCAACTGGCCCCGTCCCTGCTGCTATTGCTGCAACGACAGAAACTCAATCGCTGGGCAGTCGGCGTACTGGTCAACGGTTTGTGGTTGCTGGCAATGCTCAGCGCGCTGGTGATGCTGTTGATGCTGATGGCGACCCGGCGTTACGGCTTCGTCTGGGAAACCACGCTCCTCGGCGGCGACACCTTCGTCGCCATGACCCAGGCCCTCGGCGCCCTGCCGGCCATGCTTGGTTTCAACGTTCCGACCGTGGAAATGATCCGCGCCAGCGGCGATGCCGCACTCAACATCGAAAGCGCCCGTCAGGCCTGGGCAACATGGCTGGTCGGCGTGCTGGTTGTCTACGGTGTTTTACCGCGACTGTTGCTGGTGCTGTTCTGCCTGTGGCGCTGGAAAACCGGCCAAGCGACATTACATCTGGATTTGAACCTGCCCGGTTACGCCCAACTGCGCGAACGGCTGATGCCGACCAGTGAACGCCTGGGCATCAGCGACGCTGCGCCAGAGCAATTGCATCGTATTGAAAGCGGCGTCAGCGACCTGCAAAGCGATGGCGCGTTGTTGGTCGCCATCGAGCTGGACGATCAACGCCCCTGGCCGCCGCCACTGCCGAAAACCGTGAGCAACGCCGGCATCCTCGACAGTCGCGAATCCCGGCACAAACTCCTCGAACAGCTGAGCCGCTTCCCCCCGGCACGTTTGGCCATTGCCTGCGATCCGCGACGTTCGCCGGACCGCGGCAGTCTGGCACTGATCGCCGAACTGGCCCGCAGCGCCAGCGCCACCCGCGTCTGGCTGCTGCAAGCACCGCCGGGCGAAGCGCTGGACGCCGAAAGGCTGGGCGACTGGCACGTGGCACTGCAGCAACTGGACCTGCCGTTCGCCGATTGCGCGCCGTTGAACTGGCTGGAGAGCGGTCATGACTAACCCCTGGAAACCGCCCTTGAAACTCGCCGTGGTCGGCCACACCAATGTCGGCAAAACCTCGTTGCTGCGCACCCTGACCCGCGATGTCGGTTTCGGTGAGGTGTCTCATCGCCCCAGCACCACACGACACGTCGAAGGCGCGCGGTTGTCGGTGGACGGCGAGCCTTTGCTCGACCTCTACGACACCCCCGGCCTGGAAGACGCCATCGCCCTGCTCGACTACCTCGAACGTCTGGAACGACCGGGTGAACGCCTCGACGGTCCGGCGCGTCTGGCGCGCTTTCTTGAGGGCAGCGAAGCCCGGCAGCGCTTCGAACAGGAAGCCAAGGTGCTGCGGCAACTGCTGACCTGCGACGCCGGTCTCTACGTGATCGACGCCCGGGAACCGGTGCTGGCCAAATACCGCGACGAACTGGAAGTGTTGGCCAGCTGCGGCAAACCGCTGCTGCCGGTGCTGAACTTTGTCAGCAGCGCCAACCACCGCGAGCCGGATTGGCGCGAAGCGTTGGCACGCCTCGGCTTGCACGCGCTGGTGCGCTTCGACAGCGTTGCACCGCCGGAGGATGGCGAACGTCGACTGTATGAAAGCCTCGCGCTGCTGCTGGAAAACGCCCGCCCACAACTTGAACGCCTGATCGCCGATCAGCAAGCCCAACGCCAGGCCCGGCAACAGAGTGCGGCGCGGCTGATTGCCGAATTATTGATCGACTGCGCCGCGTGCCGGCGCAGCGTGGTCAGCGAAGCCGAGCTAGAACAGCAAGCCATCAACGAACTGCGCAAAGCGGTTCGACAACGGGAACAACGCTGCGTCGAAGCGCTGCTCAAGCTCTATGCCTTCCGCCCACAGGACGCGGCGGCCAGTGACCTGCCGCTGCTCGATGGCCGCTGGAGTGACGACCTGTTCAACCCGGAAACCCTGAAACAACTCGGCGTGCGAGTCGGTGGCGGTATCGCGGCCGGCGCGGCAGCCGGCGCCGGGGTCGACTTGTTGGTGGGTGGCCTGACCCTCGGCGCGGCGGCACTGGTCGGCGCGATTGCCGGTGGCGCGCTGCAAACCGCCCGCAGTTATGGCAGCCGCTTGCTGGGCAAAATCAAAGGCCAACGGGAGCTGACCGTCGATGACAGCGTGCTGCGGCTATTGGCATTGCGTCAGCGGCAACTGCTGCAAGCGCTCAATGCGCGTGGGCATGCCGCGATGGACAGCATTCAGGTCGCCACGCCCCAGGACAAATCCTGGCGCGAAGGCAAACTGCCCGAAGCGCTGAACAAGGCGCGGGCGCATCCGCAGTGGTCGTCGCTTAATCCTCATCCGAAGTTGAATCAGGCGCAAAGGCAGGAACAGATCGAAGTGCTGGCGCAGCAGCTTTAAAGGTCCGCAATCTGAGGTGTCGGCCCTGGCCCCATCGCGAGCAAGCTCGCTCCCACATTGGATCTATGATCGACGCAAATCCCCTGTGGGAGCGAGCTTGCTCGCGATGGCAGCCACTCGGTCGTGAAGCTCTACGCAGCCAGCAGGCGCAACGCCTTTTCTTTCAAGAGACCAAGGTCGATCACCGGCACTCCCATGTCCTTGGCCTGTTCATCCCACTGCCGCATCCGCAGGCTGACCGCACACAACGGATCCTTCTCGAAGGCTTCAGCCTCGGCTGCGGTCATCACCCCACCCTGATATTCCAGGGTCCGGCGGCTGGCTTCACTCAAGCGCTCGTAGTACCCAGGCTCTTTGAGCGTCAGGTAACGCTTGGCTTGAACGTGGTATTCCACAAGCCGCGCCATGCGCTCGCTGAAACCTGCGCGGCGTAAGTAATCCGCGCCCAACCGCTCGTGACTGACCACGCCGAAGCCGCCCATGCTCTCTGCGCTCTCGGCGCAGATATGCCCGACGTGGAAGAACGCCGCCAGCACCACTTCATCATCGAAACCTTCGGCCATCGCCCGTTCAGCGGCCTGTGACATGTGCTCGATCTGCGACACCGGCTCGCCGATGTAATCGCTGTCGCCAAAGCGCTCGTACAACGCGAACACCTCGGCAATCACTTGCGCATTGCGGTCCATCAACGCTCTCCCAACAGAGTTGCGACGTTACGTTCAGCCATCGCCGGCCCGACGCTCATGCCAACACCGGTGTGCATCAGTGCCACGCTCACACCCGGCATCGGACGCAGGAACGAGAACGGCCCCGGTCCACGAGAACCATAGACACCCTGCCAGCGTTCCACCACTTGCACCTTGCAGCCCAACGTCTGCTCGGCCAGTTCAATCATCCAGTTGTCCACTTGCTCGGCATTGAACGGCGACGGGTCGCTGCCGTAATGGTGGGAGTCGCCGATGATCAATTCACCATACGGCGTCGGACTGATCAGCAGGTGAATGCCGTTTTCATGCAGGTGCGGCGCGTCTCGCAGAATCTGCGCCTGCACCGCCGCTGCTTCCGGCAGATCGGCAAACGCACCGTAGTGCACGCAGCTCAAACCGGTGAGCAACGCGTGTTGCAGATTGAGGTTGATTTGCGGTCGAGCGCGGAGCATTTGCAGGCGGCAGATTTGCGGGTTGAGTTCGGCGATCGGCTCGGCCAGCAGCGTCTGATAATCGTGACCGGAACAGACGATGATCTGTTCGGCGCTGAAGGTTCCGGCGGTGCTGTGCAAGCGGCTGGGCTCGATGTCGCGCACGAGTGTGGAGAAGTGAAACGCGACGCCGAGTTCGCGGCGCAGGTAATCGATCAACGCTGGAATCGCTTCACGGGAATACAGTTGCTGATCGTCCATGCCGTGCAACGCGGCGCGGTGATGGCTGAATTGGCCGCCATACAAATCACGCAATGCAGCGCCGCGCAACAGGTCGACGCGGTAACCGTGTTCCACGGCGCGACCGGCGCAGAAGGCTTCCAGCAGGTGTTCTTCGGCTTCGGTGCGGGCAAACAGGTACGAGCCGTTGCGCTTGAGTTGCAGACCGGCGAGTTGCGCCCATTGACCCCAGATCTCGCGACTAGCCTTGGCCAGTTCAAGCATCAGCCCCGGTGGTTGGCCGGTGACCAGTGCTTGACCGAAGTTGCGCACCGAGGCGCCCAAAGGCGTTTCGCTACGCTCGAAAACGGTAACTTTCAGACCGCGCTTGGCGGCGGCGTAGGCGTGGGACAGGCCGAGGATACCGGCGCCGACGATCAGCATGTCGTTGTGTTGTGTCATGGAGTTTTGTCCTGAACTCAGGACCGCTATCGCGAGCAAGCTCGCTCCCACATTGGATTTGTGATCGACGCACATCCCCTGTGGGAGCGAGCTTGCTCGCGATGAGGCCCTATCAGCCTACGAAGACTTACTTGGCAGCCACTTTCTCGGACTTGCCGTCATAGCGCTTGCGCCATTCGGTCAGGATTTCGTCGCGATTCTTCGACGCCCAGGCAAAGTCGTTCTTGATCAAACGCTGCTCATAGTCCGCCGGCAATTCGGTCTGCGGCTTGGCAATACCTGGCTGCGCGAGCACCGCAAAGTTCTCTTTATAAAGCTCCATCGCTGCAGGGCTTGCCGAGAAGTCGGCCAGTTTCTTCGCCGCGTCTTCATGCGGTGTGCCCTTGATCACAGCCGTCGCTTCGATCTCCCAGCCCAGGCCTTCTTTCGGCAGGATGATGTCCAGCGGCGCGCCTTGGCGCTTCAGTTGAACGGCTGGGTATTCAAAGGAAATACCGATCGGGAATTCACCCGCAGCCGCCAGTTTGCACGGCTTGGAACCGGAGTGAACGTACTGGCCGATGTTCTGGTGCAGGTCGTCCATGTACTGCCAGCCCTGCTTCTCGCCGAAGGTTTGTAGCCAGGCGCTGACGTCGAGGAAACCGGTGCCCGACGAAGCCGGGTTGGGCATGACGATCTTGCCTTTGTACTCAGGCTTGGTCAGGTCCTGCCAGCTCACCGGTTTGGTCAAACCCTGTTTCTCTGCTTCGACGGTGTTGAAGCAAATGGTCGCGGCCCAGACGTCCATGCCGACCCAGGCCGGCGGGTTGGCGGCGTCGCGGTAGTTGCCGCCGATCTTGCCCAGGTCCTTCGGCGCGTAGCTTTGCAGCATGCCTTGCTGGTCGAGGATCGCCAGGCTTGAAGCCGCCAGGCCCCAGACCGCATCAGCCTGCGGGCGGGCTTTTTCGGCCAACAGTTTGGCGGTGATGATGCCGGTGGAGTCGCGCACCCACTTGATCTCGACATCCGGGTTGGCCTTTTCGAAGGCTTCTTTGTAGGTCTTCAGTTGTTCGGCTTCGAGGGCGGTGTACACCGTCAACTCGGTTTTCGCCGCGAAGGCGTTCAGGCTGAAAGCAGTGAGGACAGCAGCGGCCAGGGCCATAGGCTTGAACATGATCTTTTCCTGTTTGAGTTGAGGGGTTGAATCAATGACCAGGCGCGGTCTGCCGCCAGGCTTGGGAGCGACGCAGCAAACCGCGCGAAGCCCAGGCCAGCAGCAGGGACACGCCCGCCGAGGTGAACAGAATCAAAGTCGACATCGCCGCCGCGCCGCCGACGTTGCCGGCATCGTCCATGTTCAGCACCGCCACCGCCGCGAGGATGGTGTCGGGGCTGTAGAGGAAGATCGCTGCCGACACGGTGGTCATGGCCGAGACGAACAGGTAGCGCACGATGTCCAGCAGCGCCGGCAGGCAGATCGGCACGGTGACGCGCAGGTAGTGCCGATACAACGGCGCCTTGAGCGACAGCGCGGCGGCTTCGAACTCGGCATCGAGTTGGCGCAGCGCCGTGGTGGCGGTCATTTGTGCAGTGGTCAAATAGTGAGCAATGGTGCAGACAACCAGCAGGGTCATGGTCCCGTAGAGCACATGCAGCGGGTTGCCGGTGAGGTTGAAGAAGAAGACGTAACCCAGGCCCAGCACCAGACCCGGCACCGCCATCGGTACGAAACTGAGCATGCGCAGTGTCAGATTCAGCCCGCGCTGGCCCTTGGTTTTTTCCATCAGGTACGCGCCGGTAAAGATCAGCACGCTGCCGATCAACGCCGTGCACAAGGCCATCTTCACGCTGTTGCCATAGGCCAACCAGCCGCCGCCCGCCGTGTCGTTGAACTGGTAATGATTGAGCGACAGCGACAGGTTGTACGGCCAGAATTTCACCAGTGACGAATACACCGCCATGCCGAACACCAGCAGCAACACCGCGCAGATCAGCAGCACGATGGCCAGGTAGCAACCGTCCCGCAGTTTCGACGGCGCCGGTTGAAAGACCTGCGCCCGGCCGCTCATGGAATCGCCGTGACGCCGACGCAGCCAGGCGTCGACCCCAAAACTGAACAGCGCCGGCAGCAGCAGGACCATGCCGATCAACGCGCCGCGACCAAATTGTTGTTGGCCGACCACGGCTTTGTAGGCTTCCAGCGCCAGCACCTGATAATCGCCACCGACCACTACGGGCACGCCGAAGTCGGTGATGGTCAGGGTGAACACCAGACAGAACGCCGCGAACACTGCCTGACGGGTTGCCGGCCATGTGATGCTACGGAAAGCTTTCGCCGGACTGGCGCCCATGCTGGAGGCGGCATCGAACAGTCGCGCATCCGCCAGGGACAGCGCCGACAGCAGAATCATCAGCGCGTGTGGGAAGGTGTAGATGACCTCACCCAGAACAATGCCCCAGAAGCCGTAGATATTGTCCGAGAGCAAACCGCGCAACATGCCCTGGTTGCCGAACAGATAAACCAGCGCAATGCCCGGCAACATCGACGGCGCCATCAGCGGCAACAGCGACATGCCGCGCCAAATGCCTTTGCCCGGTATCAATGTGCGTTGCAGGGCGTAGGCAAACAGGTAGGCCAGCGGTACGACAATCGCTGCGACGCTGAGGGAAACCTTCAGGCTGTTGCCCAGCAACCAGTGGAAATTCGCGCTGGTGACCAGTTCTCGTGCAGCGACCAGGCCACCGCCCTGCCCGGCTTCAGAACTGAAACCGCGCCAGAAGATCGCCAGCAACGGCATCAACACCGCGACGCTGAGCAACACCAGCAAAAGAACTTTGCCGCCGACCACGAACACCCGGTCGCCGATCTCGGCACGGGAGGTCTGCCGAACCTGCTTGTGCGGTATCGGCAGCGCGATGTTCGCGCTCATCAGGCAAATACCTGCAGGCTGCGCGGTGGCAAGGCGACCATGATCTGCTGCGCGCCGAGGCGCGGCATGGCTTCTGGCGCCAGTTCCGCCAGCAGCGCATGACCCGGCAGTTGATCGAGTTCGAAGCTCATGCGGCAGCGGTTGCCGAGGAAGGTGATTTCGCGAACCTTGGCCGGGAACAGGTTTTCTTCATGCACGGGCGGGTTGACGTTGATCGCTTCCGGGCGACAGAACAAACGGCCAGATGCGGTTTTCGCGCTGCCTTCGGCCAGGCGCATGTTCATCCCGCCGACCTGGGCATGACTGTCGCTGCTACGGCGGAATGGCAGCCAGTTGCCCTGGCCGACGAACTCCGCCACAAACGGCGTCGCCGGACGGTCGTAGATTTCCTGCGGCGTGGCGTATTGCTCGACCTTACCGTTGTTCATCACGGCGATGCGGTCGGCCATCAGCATGGCTTCGTCCTGATTGTGGGTGACCATCAGGGTAGTGATGCCGAGGTTGCGCTGCAGTTGGCGCAGTTCGGTGCACAGATGCTCGCGGACTCGGGCGTCGAGGGCCGACATCGGTTCGTCCAGAAGCAGCAACGAAGGTGCCGGCGCCAGGGCCCGAGCCAGTGCGACACGTTGCTGTTGGCCGCCGGACAATTGGCCAGGGTACTTTTTCTCACTGCCGATCAGGCCGACCAACTCCAGCATCTGACCGACACGTTTGCGCACTTCATCGCGACCACTGCCGGCGAGGCCGTAGGCAATGTTCGCTTCGACGGTGAGATTGGGGAACAGCGCGTAGGACTGAAACAGAATGCCGTAGTCCCGCGCCTGGGGCGCCAGGTGGGAAACGTCGCGATCACCGAGGTACAACTCGCCGCCGTCCTGTTTTTCAAGACCGGCGATGCAGCGCAATAAGGTGGTTTTTCCGCAGCCCGACGGACCGAGCAGACACACCAACTCACCGGCCGCCACGTCGAGGGAAACGTTATCCAGCGCGGTGAAGGCACCGAAGCGCTTCTGCACGCCGCGGACTTTCATCGGGGCGCCGGGGTTGGTCAGGGCAGTTGCGATCGAGTGGTTCATGGACAGGCCTCATCAAGCAGATGGAGGCCATCCTAGATTTGTAATGCGTCCGTCATGTGGCAGTGAGGCAAAAATGGCTGATAGTGGTATTCAAGGATTTGGGTTGCTTGGACTGACGCCATCGTCGGATCGCCGCCCGGAGCAAGCTCGCTCCCACAGGGGAATGCATTTCAATGTGGGAGCGAGCTTGCTCGCGATGAGGCCCTAACAGGCGACGAAGATCTTAAGCCGGAGCCATTTCCTGCGCCAACCCCAGAAACGCCGCCGGCAGCCGCGCACCTTTTCGCTCTTTGAGGCAGTACAAATACTCGGGAATCTGCGGCGCATTCTCGATGGTCAGCACGCGCAGTTGCGGATCATGCGGCACTTCCTGCCGGGCAATGATGCTGATGCCGATATTGCGCAACACCGCCTCACGGATCGACTCACGGCTGCCAATCTCCAGCAGCGGCCCGAAACTCACCCCGGCGCTGGCCAGCAATTCCTCGGTCAGACGTCGAGTGGTCGAGCCCGATTCGCGCATCAGTAACGTATGCCCGGCCAACGCACTGAGCGGCACATGGTCGTGGACCGCCAGCGGATGATTGCGATGCACCGCCAGCACCAGCGGATCGCTGCCGAGCACCCGGCGAATCAGCCGCGCATCCTCCAGTAACTGCGAAGACGCAGCGATATCGACCCGGTAATCCTCCAGCGCTTCAAGTACCTGCTGGGAGTTGCCGATCTCCACTGACACTTCCACCTGCGGCAAGCGCTCGCGAAAGGTCTTCACCAGATCGAGGATGTAATACGGCGCGGTCGCGGCGATGCGCAACGTGCCTTGGACCTGACCGCTGTTACGCAGGAAAAACTCGATGTCGGCTTCCTGCTGCAACAGCGCCTTGACCATCGGCATCAACCGCGCACCTTCATCGCTGACGCTGAGGCGGCGGCCGCCACGGTAGAACAGTTCAACCGAGTACTGACTTTCCAGATTGCGAATCTGCGTGGTCACGGTGGGTTGGCTCAGGCCGAGTTTTTTCGCCGCCAGGGTAATGCTGCCCAGGCGGGCAACCATGTAAAACGCCTTCAGCTCGGCACTCAGCACACCCTTCCCTCATCGTCTATTTGCGCAACAGGCGCAAACCGTTGAACACCACCAACAGGCTCACGCCCATGTCGGCGAACACCGCCATCCACATGGTGGCGACCCCGGCGAAGGTTACCCCAAGAAAGATCGCTTTGATGAGCAATGCCAGGGCGATGTTCTGTTTGAGGATGCTTGAGGTTTGCCGTGACAGCCGGATGAAGGTCGGGATCTTGCGCAGATCATCGTCCATCAGGGCGACATCGGCGGTCTCGATGGCGGTATCGGTGCCCGCCGCCGCCATGGCAAAACCGATCTCGGCTCGCGCCAGCGCCGGAGCGTCGTTGATGCCGTCGCCGACCATGCCGACGTTATGGCCCTTCGCATAAAGGGCTTCGATGGCTTGCAGCTTGTCGGTCGGCAGCAGATCGCCCTTGGCCTCGTCGATGCCGACTTGCGCGGCAATCGCCTGAGCGGTGTGGACGTTATCGCCGGTCAGCATCAGGGTTTTGATGCCCAGGTCGTGCAGTTGCTGGATCGCCTCGCGGCTGGACTCTTTCACGGTGTCGGCCACGGCGAACAGCGCCAATGGGCCGGATTGGTCGAGCAGCAGCACCACGGACTTGCCCTGTTTCTCCAGCGCGAACAGCTTTTCCTCCAGTGCAGGCGAGCACAAGTTCAGTTCTTCCACTAAACGGTGATTACCCAAGTGGTAAACGTGACCGTTAATTTCGCCGCGTACACCGCGACCGGCCAGCGCCTCAAAGTTATCCACAGTCAGTGGTGCGAGTTGTTTATCTACAGCCGCGTTAGCAATGGCCAAGGACACTGGGTGATCGGAGCGACTGGCCAACGCCGCCGCAATCGCCGGGGCTGATTCGTCCGCGGTCGGATCAAGGGACAGGTAATCGGTCTGCACCGGTTTGCCGTGAGTGATGGTGCCGGTCTTGTCCAAGGCCAGGTAATCGAGCTTGTAACCGCCCTCCAGATAGACGCCGCCCTTCACCAGAATGCCTTTGCGCGCCGCCGCCGCGAGGCCGCTGACGATGGTCACTGGCGTAGAAATCACCAATGCACAGGGGCACGCAACCACCAGCAACACCAGCGCCCGGTAGATCCAGTCGAACCACAGCGCGCCCATAAACAGTGGCGGAATCACTGCCACCGCGAGCGCCAGGATGAACACCGCCGGCGTGTAGATTTTCGAGAAGCTGTCGACGAAACGCTGGGTCGGTGCCCGGGCGCCCTGAGCCTGTTCGACGGCGTGGATGATCCGCGCCAGGGTCGAGTTGTTGGCCTCCGCGGTTACCGAGTACTCCAAGGAGCCGGCCTGATTGATGGTGCCGGCGAAAACCTTGTCGCCGATGGTCTTCTCCACCGGCAGGCTTTCACCGGTGATCGGTGCCTGATCGATGGTTGAACTGCCCGACACCACTTCACCGTCCAGACCGATTCGCTCGCTGGGACGCACCCGCACTCGCGCCCCCAACTCGATGGTTTTGACATCCCGCTCGATCCAACTGCCGTCGGCCTGTTGCACCGTGGCCTGTTCCGGGGTCATCTGCATCAGGCCGCCGATGGCGTTGCGCGCCCGGTCCAGCGACTTGGCTTCGATCAACTCGGCGACGGTGAACAGGAACATCACCATCGCCGCTTCCGGCCACTGACCGATCAGGATCGCGCCAGTCACCGCGATGCTCATCAGCGCGTTGATGTTCAGGTTGAGGTTTTTAAGCGCGATCCAGCCCTTCTTATAGGTGCCGAGGCCGCCGCTGAGGATCGAGATCAGCGCGATGACCGCTACAACCCAGTTCGGTGCAGCGTTGGTGAAGTGGATCACTTCGGCGACCAGTGCGCCAACACCCGACAGCGCCAAGGGCCACCAGGGCTTTTTCTCGGGTGCCGGCGCTGGCGGTTCAGCGCCCTGCTCTATCGGCTCAGCCTGCATGCCGAGGGACTTGATGGCGTCGATGATCGGCGCAGTGCTCGGCAGGTCATGGGTGACGCCCAACACGCGGTTGATCAGGTTGAATTCCAGTTGCTGCACGCCCACGAGTTTACCGAGTTTGTTCTCGATCAGCGTCTGCTCGGTCGGGCAATCCATGGCGTCGATGCGGAAGCTGCTCAGTCGCGCGCCAGCCGTTGGGGTTTCGCTCAACTTGATCAGCGACGGCGCCGCCACTTTGGCGGAACAGCAGGAATCCCCGTGCCCGCCATGGTCATGCTTCTGTACAGGCTGCAGCTTGTGGCTGTGATCGTGATCGTGATCGTGATCGTGATCAGCCTCGGGTTTGTGCGTGTGAAGGGAATCGCTCATTGGGTCGCGTCCGGAAAGGTGCCTGTTGCCAAGTAAAGACCCTGTAGCCACTATAGGGTCAAGCACCCTTTTGGAGATTGCCGTCATGAAGATCGGAGAACTGGCCAAACTCACCGACTGCGCCGTGGAAACCATCCGCTACTACGAGCGCGAAAACCTGCTGCCGGAGCCGGCCCGCAGCGACGGCAACTACCGCGTCTACACCCAGGCCCATGCCGAGCGTCTGACTTTCATCCGCAACTGCCGCACGCTCGACATGACGCTGGAAGAAATCCGCAGCCTGCTGGCCCTGCGCGACAGTCCGCAGGATCAGTGCGAAAGCGTGAATGCGTTGATCGACGAGCACATTCATCACGTCAAAGCGCGGATCGATGGGTTGATGGCGTTGCAGACACAACTGCTCGACCTGCGCCAACGTTGCAGCGAAGGGCCGGATATTGATCAGTGCGGGATTTTGCAGCGGCTTGAAGTGAGCGGCGGGGTTGTGGCGACGGAGGTTGAGCATTCCCATGTCGGCCGCAGTCACGGCCACTAAAAACACCACAAAACCCTGTAGGAGCTGCCGAAGGCTTAGACCGCCATCGGTGCGGTCATTGGCGCGTGGTGTTCGTAACCCTCAAGCGAGAAATCGCTCGGCTCGATCAACTCCAGCCACTCCGGCTGATAAACACCGGTCTTGGCAAACTCCGGCACACGGTCGCTAATCACCAGTTTCGGCATCGGGAACGGCTCGCGCTTGAGCTGTTCATTCAGCATGTCCAAATGGTTTTCGTAGACGTGGGCATCACCGATGAAATAGGTGAACCAGCGCGGCGTATAGCCGGTCAGGCGACCGATCAGGCTCAGCAGCGCGGCGCCTTCGGTGAGGTTGAACGGCGTGCCCAGGCCCAGGTCGTTCGAACGGATGTAGAGGGTCAGGGAGATTTCCTTCGTCTCGACATTCGGGTGGAACTGGTACAGCAAGTGGCACGGCGGCAGGGCCATTTCATCAAGTTGGGCCACATTCCAGCCGTGGAACAGAATGCGGCGGCTGCCCGGATCCTTGATGATGGTGTCGACGCACTGGCGGATCTGGTCGATCGCCTTGTACAGCACCACATAGGCTTGGCCGTCTTCTTCGCCTACGGCGATTTGGCGGTAGCCCTGACTCAGGGTCTGTTCGATGGCGGCCTGGTTGCTGACCGGGATCTGCTTGTACGCCGGCCATTTGCGCCATTGCACGCCGTAGATTTCGCCGAGATCGTCTTCGCCCTGACGGAACGGGTTGGCCAGCCACTGGGCGTTTTCGTTGGCGTTCTGATCCCAGACCTTGCAGCCCAAGGCACGGAACTCAGCGGCGTTGTTCACCCCGCGCAGAAAACCACACATCTCGCCGATGGCTGATTTGAAGGCCATCTTGCGCGTGGTGATCGCCGGGAAACCTTCCTTCAGGTCATAACGCAGCATCGCGCCAGGGAAGCTGATGGTGTTCACGCCAGTGCGGTTGGCCTGTTTGGTGCCGTTCTTGATGACGTGGGCGACCAGTTCGAGATATTGCTTCATGAGTTACCTGTGTCCTTGAACCCGGGACCGTCGCCCCGGGGTTCGAATTTATACAGCCGCCGCTGGAGCCGCCGGTGCACGGTGATACGCCAGCCAGATCAGGAACAGACCGCCGACGATCATCGGTACGCACAGTACCTGACCCATGGTCAGCCAGTTCCAGGCCAGATAGCCCAGTTGCGCATCCGGCGCCCGGACGAATTCGACGATGAAACGGAAGATGCCATAGAACAGCGCGAACATGCCGGACACCGCCATGGTCGGCCGCGGCTTACGTGAGAACAACCAGAGAATGGCAAACAGCGCTACGCCTTCGAGCGCGAACTGATACAGCTGCGACGGGTGGCGCGCCAGTTGCGCCGGATCGGTCGGGAAGACCATCGCCCACGGCACATCGGTGGCCTTGCCCCACAATTCGGCGTTGATGAAGTTGCCGATACGTCCGGCGCCCAGACCGATCGGCACCATTGGTGCGACGAAATCCATCAGTTGGAAGAACGACTTGCCGTTCTTTTTACCGAACCACAACGCGGCCAACATCACGCCGATGAACCCGCCGTGGAACGACATGCCGCCCTTCCACACTTCAAAGATCAACAGCGGGTTGGCGAGGTAAGCACTCAGATCGTAGAACAGCACATAGCCCAAGCGGCCGCCGACAATGACCCCCATCGACATCCAGAACACCATGTCGGAGAGTTTCTCCTTACTCCAGGTCGGGTCGAAGCGGTTCAGCCGGCGCGATGCCAGCAGCCAGGCGCCGCCGATGCCGATCAGGTACATCAAGCCGTACCAGTGGATTTTCAGCGGACCGATGGCCAATGCCACCGGGTCGATCTGCGGGTAAGGCAGCATTGCGACTCCTCGTTAGAGTTGAAACCTTTAAAATTCCCGGGCGACGCTGTCACACCAGGATTAAGTCAGGATTGCGGTGCGTCAGAGCAAAAAGTTCAGACCCACGCAGAACAGCAAAGCGGCGAACAATCTTTTCAGCAACTTCGGCGACAGGCTGTGGGCCAGTCGTGCGCCGAGGCGGGCGAAGAACATGCTGGTCAGGGCGATCCCCAGCAACGCCGGCAAATAAACAAAACCGAGACTATGGGCCGGGAGCAATGGATCGTGCCAGCCCAGAATCATAAAAAATAGTGCACTGGACAAGGCAATCGGCAGACCGCAGGCGGATGAAGTCGCCACCGCTTGCTGCATCGGTACGCTGCGCCAAGTCAGGAACGGCACCGTCAGCGAGCCGCCGCCAATCCCGAAAATCGCCGAGGCCCAGCCAATCACACTGCCGGCCACGGTCAGACCGACTTTACCCGGCACCGTTCGACTGGCCTTGGGTTTGACGTCCAGCGCCAGTTGCGCAGCGATGACCAGGGCGAAGACGCCAATGATTTTCTGCAAGTTGGGCCCGGAGATCGCTTCAGCCGTCAGCGCGCCGAAACCGGCACCGATGAGAATACCAAGGGTCATCCAGGCAAAAATCGGCCAACGCACGGCACCGCGACGGTGATGTTCGCGAATCGCATTGACCGAGGTAAATATGATTGTCGCCAGGGACGTGCCGACCGCCAGGTGCGTGAGGATCGACGGATCGAACCCTTGCAGCTTGAAACTGTAAACCAGCACCGGAACGATAATGATCCCGCCGCCGACCCCGAACAGCCCGGCCAGCACACCTGCACAGGCGCCGAGCGCCAGATAGAGCAGAAATTCCATGCGCATCCCCAAATGAGAGCGGCATGGTAACGGATGCATGGCCTCAAGCTCCACTGGATGGCGATGGATACCCACACGATGACTGAGTAGAGTGGGCAGAAAACACACAAGGACTGCCTTATGTGCCTGATTGTTTTCGCTTGGCGACCGGGTCACGCCCAGCCGCTGATCGTGGCGGCCAACCGCGACGAATTCTATGCCCGGCCCAGCCTGCCGCTGGCGCAATGGCCCGAAGCACCGCACGTGCATGCCGGTCGCGATCTGGAGGCAGGGGGCACCTGGCTTGGTGTTGGCGCCCATGGACGCTTCGCTGCGTTGACCAATATTCGCGATCCGCATCAACCTCCATCGCGCAAATCACGAGGTGAGCTGGTGGCGGGTTTTCTTTTAGGCAACATGTCGATTGATGATTACTTAAGCGACGTTGTCGGACGTTCGCTGGAGTATGCCGGATTTAACCTGCTGGTCGGCAATGCCAACGAGTTGTGGCACTTCAATGCTCGAGAAACTGAGGCGGTGATGCTGCCGCCGGGGGTTTATGGGTTGTCGAACGCCGGACTGGATACGCCATGGCCGAAACTGCTCAAGGCGCGGGCAGGGCTGGAGGAAGTGCTGGACGATCCGCAACCCCAGGCGTTATTGGCGTTGCTGAATGATCCGCAGACGGCGCCATTTGCCGAACTGCCGGATACGGGGGTCGGGTTGGCCACCGAGACGTTGCTGTCGAGTGTGTTTATTGCCAGTCCGACTTATGGGACGCGAGCGAGTACGGCGTTGATTGTTCAGGCGGATGGGACGCGGTGGATGGTTGAGCGGAGTTTCGGGCCGTATGGGGGGCATTTGGGGGAAGTGGAGCTCAGGGTTTAGATCGGTGTCGTTTGGGCGGGCGCCTTCGCGAGCAGGCTCGCTCCCACAGGGGACTTGCATCGATCACAAATCAAATGTGGGAGCGAGCCTGCTCGCGATGAGGCCATCAGCCTTTTAGAGGGTTTTGGCCGAAGCCGGATTAATCATCCGCGCCAACCCAAGGTTCTTCAGCGCCAATTGCAGCGAGCTGTGGATAACTTGCGGGTTGTCGATGGTCATCAGCTGGGCGAGCAATTCCTTGGCCTTGCTCAGATTGATCTGACGCAGCATCCACTTCACTTTCGGCAAGTTGGTGGCGTTCATCGACAGGCTGTCGAAGCCCATCGCCATCAACAGCACCGCCGCCGCCGGATCACCGGCCATCTCACCGCAGATACTCACTGGCTTGCCTTCGGCATGAGCGTCACGCACCACGCTCTGAAGGGCTTGCAGCACCGCCGGGTGCAGGTAGTCGTAGAGGTCGGCTACCCGCGGGTTGTTTCGATCCACCGCCAACAGGTACTGGGTCAGGTCGTTGGAGCCGACCGACAGGAAGTCCACTTGCCGCGCCAGTTCCTTGGTCTGATAAACCGCCGCCGGAATCTCGATCATCACGCCGATCGGCGGCATAGGCACGTCGCAGCCTTCGTCGCGGACTTCGCCCCAGGCCCGGTGAATCAGGTGCAGGGCTTCTTCCAGTTCGTGAGTGCCGGAGATCATCGGCAGCAGGATCCGCAGGTTGTTCAAGCCTTCGCTGGCCTTGAGCATGGCGCGGGTCTGCACCAGGAAGATTTCCGGGTGGTCGAGCGTGACGCGAATGCCGCGCCAGCCGAGGAACGGGTTGTCTTCCTTGATCGGGAAGTACGACAGCGATTTGTCGCCACCGATGTCCAGGCTGCGCATCGTCACCGGTTGCGGGTGGAACGCGGCGAGCTGCTCGCGATAAATCGCCAGTTGCTCTTTTTCGCTCGGGAAGCGCTGATTGATCATGAACGGCACTTCGGTGCGGTACAGGCCGACGCCTTCAGCGCCACGCTTCTGCGCTCGCGCCACATCCGCCAGCAGGCCGGTGTTGACCCACAGCGGCATGCGGTGGCCATCGAGGGTCACGCACGGCAAATCTCGCAGTGCATCCAGCCCGAGGGCCAGTTGCTTCTCTTCCTCGACCACTTCGGCGAACTGCTTGCGCAGCACTTCGCTCGGGTTGGTGTAGACCTCGCCGTGGTAGCCGTCGACGATCATCTGGATGCCGTCGACCTTGGAATACGGCAGATCGACCAGGCCCATCACCGTCGGGATACCCATGGCGCGCGCCAGGATCGCCACGTGGGAGTTGCCGGAACCGAGTACCGATACCAGACCGACCAGCTTGCCTTCCGGCACCTCGCCGAGCATCGCCGGCGTCAGTTCTTCGCTGATCAGAATGGTGTTGTCGGGGTAGACCAGGGTCTGTTGACGCTCTTCCTGCAAGTAGGCGAGCAAGCGGCGACCAAGGTCTTTGACGTCGGAAGCACGCTCACGCAGGTAGGCGTCGTCCATCAATTCGAAACGGTTGACGTGTTCGGTGACCACCTGACGCAACGCGCCCTGGGCCCACTGACCGGTCTTGATCACGGTGGTGATTTCGCTGCCGAGCGAGGCATCGTCGAGCATCATCAGGTAGACATCGAACAGCGCGCGCTCTTCCGGGCGCAACTGGTTCGCCAGTTTGGCGGACAAGGCACGCATGTCGGCGCGTACGCCTTCGATGGCGGTCTTGAACAGCCCGAGTTCGGCGGCGATGTCGGTAATGGTCTTGTCCGGCACCACGTCCAGATCGGCCGGCGGCAGCATGACCACCGCGGTACCGACCGCCGCACCCGGCGAACCCGGTACGCCGATGAACTTGGCTTCCTGAATGCCCTTACCCTGACGACCCAGCCCCCGGATCGAACCGGTGGCTTCGGCGTGGGCGATAACGCCGGCAAGCTGCGCGCTCATGGTCACGAGGAAGGCTTCTTCACCTTCATCGAACTGGCGACGTTCCTTTTGCTGAATGACCAACACGCCGACGACGCGGCGGTGGTGAATGATCGGCGCCCCGAGGAATGAGGCGTAGCGTTCTTCACCGGTCTCGGCGAAGTAGCGGTAGCGCGGGTGATCCGCAGCGTTTTCGAGGTTCAGGGGTTCTTCACGCGTGCCGACCAGGCCAACCAGACCTTCGTTGGGTGCCATGCTGACTTTGCCGATCGAGCGCTTGTTCAAGCCCTCGGTGGCCATCAGCACGAAGCGGTTGGTCTCAGGGTCAAGCAGGTAGACCGAGCAGACCTGGCTGCCCATGGCCTCTTTGACGCGCAACACAATAATCCCCAACGCCGCCTTGAGATCCTTGGCGGAGTTAACTTCCTGGACGATCTTGCGCAGCGTATTGAGCATGGCTCGGGGTCGAACTCCGTCGTCAGTCGCGCGATAAAAGGCGCGGGGCAAGCTCTTTGAGAGCGCGTCGATACACTTCGCGCTTGAATGTCACCACCTGGCCCAACGGATACCAATAGCTGACCCAGCGCCAGCCATCGAATTCCGGTTTACCGGTCAAATCCATCCGCACCCGCTGCTCATTGGAGACCAGGCGCAGGAGAAACCATTTCTGTTTCTGGCCGATGCACAGCGGTTGGCTGTGCGTGCGGACCAGACGTTGCGGCAAACGATAGCGCAACCAGCCCCGGGTGCAGGCGAGAATTTCAACATCTTCGCGCTCAAGACCCACTTCTTCGTTCAACTCGCGGTACAAGGCGTCTTCCGGCGTCTCCTGGGGGTTGATCCCGCCCTGTGGAAACTGCCAGGCATCTTGATTGATACGGCGAGCCCATAGCACCTGTCCGGCATCATTCGTGAGAATGATCCCGACATTGGGGCGGAAACCATCGGGGTCGATCACGGCAACAACCTCGCAAACGCATGTCGCCGCATTGTTCCACAAAGGTTGTGATAGCAGCAACGAGCCGGCCTACCTTATGTGCACTCTTGTGAAAAGTCCGTATTCTGGACGCCTTTCTACAGACTTTTCAGCGAGTAACTGCAATGCGGCTGGCTTTATTCGACTTGGACAACACGCTCTTGGGCGGTGACAGTGACCACGCCTGGGGCGATTACCTGTGCGAACGCGGCTTCCTCGACGCCGTCGCCTACAAGGCACGCAACGACGAGTTCTATCAGGATTACCTGGCCGGCAAGCTGGATAACGATGCGTACCTGAACTTCTGTCTGGAAGTGCTCGGCCGCACCGAGATGGCCACGCTGGATCTATGGCATCTGGATTACATGCGCGATTGCATTGAGCCGATTGTGTTGCCCAAGGGTCTCGAACTACTGGCCAAGCACCGCGAGGCCGGCGACAAGTTGGTGATCATCACCGCGACTAACCGTTTTGTTACCGGGCCGATTGCCCAACGCTTGGGCGTCGAAACCCTGATCGCCACTGAATGCGAAATGATCGACGGCCGCTACACCGGGCGCAGCACCGACGTCCCGTGCTTCCGGGAAGGCAAGGTGACGCGGTTGAATCGTTGGCTGGAAGAAACCGGTTATTCATTGGAAGACAGCTATTTCTACAGCGACTCGATGAATGATTTTCCGCTGTTGGAGCAGGTGACGCATCCGATCGCCGTCGATCCGGACCCGAATCTGCGTGCTGAAGCCGAGAAGCGTGGCTGGCCGGTGATGTCGTTGCGCGACTGAAGATCAAAAGATCGCAGCCTTCGGCAGCTCCTACGGTTGTACGCAAAACCCTGTAGGAGCTGCCGAAGGCTGCGATCTTTTTGCGGTTAAACCGGCTTCGCGCCCATCAACCCCGCAATCGCGATAAAACAAACAAAGCTGAACAGTGCGAGGGCGAAGGTGAACTTGCCATTGCCTCCCGGAGCAGTGCGCAGCCGATTCAGCCGCACCAGCAACCACAACCAGCCCAACGCCGCGACGGTGTAAAGCACACTGGAAGCCAACAACCAGATCTGCCCCAGCGGCCAACCCACCAGATGCACCATCCACCAGCCGGTAAACGGCATACTCAGCAGCGCCAGCCCCATCACCAGCCAGATAAACACCCGCGGCCTCTGCAACGTGCGCACATGAGCCGTTGCGTCACCGTTACGGCGCGTGCGCCAGACCCAGATCGCCAGACCCAGCGCGCTGACCAGCAGCAACACCGTCGCCACCATATGAGCGACTTTCAGGGCGGTTAACGTTTCCATTGTTCGATTTCCTTATGGCCTGGCCATCAGCGTAGCCGCTCAGCCGAGAAACAGCTGATAGGCCGGGTTGTCGCTTTCGTCCCAATATGGGTAGCCGATTTCTTCCAGCGCAGCGGGCACCAGATGGCGTTCATCGTGAGGCACTTGCAGGCCCGCGACCACACGGCCATCCGCCGCGCCATGGTTGCGGTAGTGGAACATCGAGATGTTCCAGCGTCCGCCGAGCTTGTTGAGGAAGTTGAACAGCGCGCCCGGACGCTCCGGGAACTCAAAGCGCAGCACCACTTCATCGACCACATGAGCCGCACGCCCGCCGACCATGTGGCGGATGTGCAGCTTGGCAAGTTCGTTGTCGGTCAGATCGAGCACCGGAAAACCCTGCTCGGTCAGGCTGGCAAGCAGCGCACTGCGCGGGTCGGTTTCCGGATGCGTCTGCACGCCCACGAAGATGTGCGCTTCGCTGCCCGTGTTGTAGCGGTAGTTGAATTCGGTGATCTGGCGCTTGCCGATGGCTTCGCAGAACGCCTTGAAGCTGCCCGGCTTCTCGGGAATCGTCACGGCGATAATCGCTTCGCGGCCTTCGCCCAGTTCAGCGCGCTCAGCGACGTGGCGCAGGCGGTCAAAGTTGACGTTGGCGCCAGAATCGATGGCCACGAAGGTATGTCCGGTGACACCACGCTGCTCGACGTACTTCTTGATCCCGGCCACGCCCAGGGCGCCGGCAGGTTCGGTGATCGAGCGGGTATCGTCGTAGATGTCCTTGATCGCCGCGCAGATTTCATCGGTGCTGACGGTGATCACTTCATCAACATAATCTTTGCAGATGTCGAAGGTGTGCTGACCAATCTGCGCCACAGCGACGCCGTCGGCGAAGAGGCCCACGGTTGGCAGGATCACGCGCTCGCCAGCGGCCATGGCGAGTTGAAGGCAGTTGGAATCGTCCGGCTCGACGCCGATGATTTTGATTTCAGGCCGCAAGTACTTCACGTACGCCGCGATGCCGGCGATCAATCCGCCACCGCCCACCGGGACGAAGATCGCGTCGAGACGGCCAGGGTGCTGGCGCAGAATCTCCATCGCCACCGTGCCCTGCCCGGCAATGGTGTGGGGATCGTCGTAAGGGTGGATGTAGACGTAGCCTTTTTCGTCGACCAGTTTCAGCGAGTAGGCCAGGGCTTCCGGGAACGAATCCCCGTGCAGCACCACTTTGCCGCCGCGTGAACGCACGCCTTCGACTTTGATTTCCGGGGTGGTCTTGGGCATCACGATGGTGGCTTTCACGCCCAACACTTTCGCCGCCAGGGCCAGGCCTTGCGCGTGATTACCCGCCGAAGCGGTGACCACGCCGCGAGCGCGCTCTTCATCGGAAAGCTGCGTGAGCTTGTTGTAGGCACCGCGAATCTTGAACGAGAACACCGGCTGCAAGTCTTCGCGCTTGAGCAAAATACTGTTGCCCAGCCGTTCGGAGAGCTGGCGGGCAGTCTGCAATGGGGTTTCTACGGCAACGTCATAAACGCGCGAGGTGAGGATCTTTTTGACGTACTGTTCGAGCATCGGAAAGCATCACTGAGCGGGTTGGGCAGGGCCAACGAGTCTAACCCGGCTTTCGGGCGGGCGACCACACGAATCAAGAGGTTTTAGCCCGGCATGGGGCTATAATGCCGGCCTTTCCGTTCTCCCCTTGCCCGCTTCGGAGCCCGCATGACCCAGGATCAACTCAAACAGGCAGTGGCTCAGGCCGCCGTCGACTTCATCCTCCCGAAACTCGACGACAAGAGCATCGTCGGGGTCGGCACCGGCTCCACCGCCAACTGCTTCATCGATGCACTGGCCAAGCACAAAGGCGCGTTCGACGGCGCGGTCGCCAGTTCCGAAGCCACCGCTGCCCGCCTCAAGGGCCACGGCATCCCGGTGTATGAGCTGAACACTGTCAGCGACCTGGAGTTCTACGTCGACGGCGCCGATGAAAGCGACGAGCACCTGAACCTGATCAAGGGCGGCGGCGCAGCCCTGACCCGCGAGAAGATTGTGGCGGCTGTGGCCAAGACCTTCATCTGCATCGCCGACGCCAGCAAACTGGTGCCGGTGCTCGGTGCGTTCCCGCTGCCGGTGGAAGTGATCCCGATGGCCCGCAGCCACGTGGCCCGCGAGCTGGTGAAGCTCGGCGGCGACCCGGTCTACCGCGAAGGCGTGCTGACCGACAACGGCAACATCATCCTCGACGTGTTCAACATGCAGATCACCAACCCGGTGGAGCTGGAGACGCAGATCAACGCCATCGTCGGCGTGGTCACCAACGGTTTGTTCGCGGCACGTCCAGCGGATTTGCTGCTGCTGGGCACCAGCGAAGGCGTGAAAACCCTGCGCGCCCAGTAAATCCGGCACGCCGATAAACCTGTGGGAGCGAGCTTGCTCGCGATGAGGCCATCACATTCAACATTAATGTTGACTGATAGGCCGTCATCGCGGGCAAGCCCGCTCCCACAGGGTTTTGGGGTGTTGGTCAGGGTTGTGGCGGTTTTTTGAAGACGTAGAACAGGTTCGGCTCGCTCACCAGGTACATCGTACCGTCGTCATCCATGGCGATCCCTTCCGCTTGCGGCACTGTCTTCTGCAACCCCTGACGGCCCTTGCTCAGTGACATGGTGCTCAGCGGTCGCCCGTCCACATCGAGTTCCAGAATCAGCCGCGACTCATCCGACAACGCCAGCAAATGGCCGCTGCGCTCGTCGTATTGCAGGCTGGACAGGTCTCGCACGAACATCCCCGCATCGCGCTTGGGGTTGTTCACTACGTGCACCGCGTAGGATTTTTCCGGGTTGTAATGGGGAAAACCGTGCACTTCGTAGATCAGCATCGGGTCGCGTTCCTTGGCGACAAACAACCGCTTGCCCACCGAGTCGTAAGCCAGACCTTCGAAGCCCTTATTGCTGCTCATGTGCACGCCAAGGGTCATCTGCTCGGCATCCGCTGCGTCGAGGAACGTTGTGTCGCTCTCCAGATGAATCTTGATCAGCCGCTGCTGACGCTCGTCAGTGATCACGTAAGTGTCGGCGCTGATGAATTCCACGGCTTCAGGATCGCCAAACCCGACCAGCGAAATGCGTCGAACAATCTGGCCGTCCAGCGACAGTTCGATCAGCTCTGAGTTTTTGTTGGTGACGGTGAACAGGCTTTTGCGCACCGGATCGAAGGTCAACGCAGATACATCGTCGTCCAGCCCAACTATGACTCGCGCCTCGACCGCTACCTGGTACTGATCCAGAGCGATGGACTCACCGTTCATGGGCTGCCAAAGGGTGTGCAGGTTGAACCAGGCGCGCTCGAACAGGCGCAGGTACTGGCCGGCCGCAACCAGCGCGATCAACGCAATGACCGACAGGATCAGAATCAGGGGTTTGGGGCGGGCAAGTCGGCGCATTCGGGCAAGCTCGGAATCAGGACGGGCAGATGAAATACCACGGCAGTCTGAATTAAAGCTTAATGGCGTAGGAGCTGCCGAAGGTTCGGGCCGAACCTTCGGCAGGTCCTACCGTTGCTTTTCGAAACGGTAGAACAGGTTCGGCTCGCTCACCATGTACAGCGTCCCCGCCTCGTCCATGGTCACACCTTCGGCGCGAGGAATGGTCTTCTTCAAACCATTGAAGCCGCCCAGCAAGGTCATGAAGCTGACCTGCTCGCCCTTCTCATCCAGCTCCAGCAACAAGTGGGAGTCGGCGGACAACACCAGGGTATGACCCGTGCGCGGGTCGATGGCCAAGGCAGACAGGTTGCGGATGTCCAGTTCGTCATTGGCGAGTTTCTGCTTGTCACCGGTGAGTGTCTGGCCATCGTTGCTTTTCCAGATGAACAACGCCGGTGGACGCTCTTCACCCAACAACATTTGCTGATTGCGCGAATCCCAGACGATGGCTTCGAACGCCTTGTTCTGGTCCTTCGAAGGGCCGAGGTCGTATTTGGGGAAGTCGGCGATGTTCAGCTCGCGGGTATCGGCATCGACCTTGACGATGGAGAGCATGTGTTCGCGCTCATCGACGATGGCCAGCAGACCGTTGCCCATCACGGTCACCCCTTCCGGGTTGCTCCAGCCCACCAGCGGCATCTTGCGCAGCACGTCACCCTGCAATGTCAGTTCGACCAGGAACGGTTTATTGCCCATGACCGAAAACAGGGTTTTTGACTGAGGGTCGTAGGCCAGGTCCGACGCTTCGTCCTTCTCCATGCCCGGCAGCACCTTGGCATCGATCACTGCCCGGTAATCCGGCAGCCAGATGCTCTCCTGGCGTTCGGCGGGGCTTTCGAAACGCTCCAGCACCCAGAGCACGCCTCGGTCATCCCAATGCATCGCAAACGCGAGGCCATACGCGGCGGCGACCACCAGCAAAAGCCAGGAATACCAACGCATGACAAAACGCGAACGGCGGGCAGTTTTAAGCTTGGGCAGTGGTTGGGTGACCATCGAGGGATGCGTTCCAGAAATTCAGGCTATGGGTAATAGCACAATTGGGACCGGCTAAGACGCCGCAAGTCCCGGAATTATCCGGACGAGATGTGAAAAAAACGGGAAATGGCGCGAAAGCCCTGTGCGGGCAACCAAGATCAAAAGATCGCAGCCTGCGGCAGCTCCTACAGGGATTGGTGTAGCAGCTGCCGCAGGCTGCGATCTTTTGCTTTTTTAGCGGACGCTGCTGGTGAAGCTGCTGGCGCCTGGCAATTCAATCACCAGTTCGTCACCGACATTCAGCGGACCAACACCCACCGGCGTACCCGTCAGGATCACATCACCGGCCTGCAGCGAGAAGCAGCCGGCCATGTGCTGGATCATCGGCACGATCGGGTTGAGCATCGCGCTGCTGTTGCCGTCCTGGCGCACTTCGCCGTTGATGGTCAGGCGGATGCCGATGTCGGTCAGTTCAGCGAACGTGCTGCCGGACACGAATGGCGCAATCACCGCCGCACCGTCGAAGGACTTGGCGATTTCCCACGGCAGGCCCTTGGCTTTCAGCTCGGCCTGCTTGTCGCGCAGGGTCAGGTCCAGAGCCGGAGCGAAGCCGGAGATAGCATCGAGCACTTCTTCACGGCTCGGCTTGGTCGACAAAGGCTTGCCGATCAACACCGCGATTTCCGCTTCGTAATGCACCGAGCCACGCTCGGTCGGAATGCTGAAACCACCTTCCAGCGGCACTACGCAACTGCCCGGCTTAATGAACAGCAGCGGTTCTGTAGGCACCGGGTTGTCCAGTTCCTTGGCGTGTTCGGCGTAGTTACGGCCAATGCACACCACTTTCCCCAGCGGAAAGTGAATACGCGTGCCGTCGACATACTGGTGCTGATAGCTCATTACCGACTCCTGTTTCGTAGCTCTTAAATTCAAAAGTCAAACAGCGAAAATTTTGCCCGGGTTCATGATTCCGTTCGGATCGAACACCGCTTTGACAGCTTTCATGTACTCGATCTCAACCGGTGAGCGGCTGTAGGTCAAGTAATCACGCTTGGTCATGCCCACACCGTGTTCGGCGGAAATCGAGCCGTTGTACTTCTCGACGGTTTCGAACACCCACTTGTTGACGGTCGCGCACTTGGCGAAGAACTCGTCCTTGCTCAGGTTTTCCGGCTTGAGGATGTTCAAGTGCAAGTTGCCGTCGCCGATGTGGCCGAACCAGACGATTTCGAAATCCGGGTAGTGTTCGCCGACGATCGCGTCGATTTCCTTCAGGAACGCCGGGACTTTCGACACAGTGACCGAAATGTCGTTCTTGTACGGCGTCCAGTGGGAAATGGTTTCGGAGATGTATTCACGCAGCTTCCAGAGGTTCTGCAGCTGGGTTTCGCTCTGGCTCATCACGCCGTCCAGCACCCAGCCCTGCTCAACGCAGTGCTCGAAGGTTTCCAGGGCGTGGTTGGCCACTTCTTCGGTGGTCGCTTCGAATTCCAGCAATGCGTAGAACGGGCAATCTGTTTCGAATGGCGCTGGTACGTCGCCCCGGCCCATGACCTTGGCCAACGCTTTGTCGGAGAAAAATTCGAACGCGGTCAGGTCCAGTTTGCTCTGGAACGCGTGTAATACCGGCATGATCGAGTCGAAATCGGCAGTGCCGAGGACCATGGCAGTGAGGTTTTTCGGCGCACGGTCCAGACGCATGGTGGCTTCGACCACGAAACCGAGGGTGCCTTCAGCGCCGATGAACAGCTGACGCAAGTCGTAACCGGTGGCGTTCTTGATCAGGTCTTTGTTCAGTTCCAGCAAATCGCCTTTGCCGGTGACGACTTTCATGCCGGCCACCCAATTGCGGGTCATGCCGTAGCGAATGACCTTGATCCCGCCGGCATTGGTGCCGATATTGCCGCCAATCTGGCTCGAACCTGCCGAAGCGAAATCCACCGGGTAGTACAGGCCTTTTTCTTCGGCGACGTTCTGCAGGTGTTCGGTGACCACGCCCGGCTGGCAGACTGCGGTGCGGTCGGTCATGTTCACGTCGAGGATCTGGTTCATGTAGTCGAAGGACACAACGACTTCGCCATTGGCAGCCACAGCCGCGGCGGACAGCCCGGTGCGACCGCCGGACGGCACCAGCGCAATGTTGTGCTCATTGGCCCAGCGGACAATGGCCTGGACCTGCTCGGTGGTCTTGGGGAACACGATGGCGGTCGGGGCCGGGGCGAAATGCTTGGTCCAATCCTTACCGTAAGCATTCAGGGAGTCGGCATCGGTCAGCACCTTGCCAGGCTCAACCAGGGTCTTCAGCTCTTCAATCAGGGCAGGATTGGTCATCGACAGAACTCTCGAACAATTCATGGTCATCCTGAGAACGCTTCACGTCGCAGGAATGAGTGTTTAGCGGGGTGCATATGCTAGCATACCGACCCCGCAGGATAGTGCCCAACGGCTGTTCTGCGGCGACGGCCTTCTTGCCGTCCGGGTCAGCATCTGTTGACCATTTCCTGCCATTTTTCTCCGGGATACAGGTTTACGCAGATGAGCAAGACTTCTCTCGATAAGAGCAAGATCAAGTTCCTTCTTCTCGAAGGCGTCCACCAATCGGCTGTCGACGTCCTCAAGTCGGCGGGCTACACCAGCATCGAGTACCTCACAGGTTCTCTGCCGGAAGCCCAGCTGAAGGAAAAGATCGCTGATGCGCACTTCATCGGCATTCGCTCTCGCACTCAACTGACCGAAGAGATCTTCGATCAGGCGAAGAAACTGGTCGCTGTCGGCTGTTTCTGCATCGGCACCAACCAGGTTGACCTGAACGCGGCTCGCGAACGCGGCATCGCGGTGTTCAACGCACCGTACTCCAACACTCGCTCCGTAGCCGAGCTGGTGCTGGCCGAGGCGATCCTGTTGTTGCGCGGCATTCCTGAGAAAAACGCTTCCTGCCACCGTGGCGGCTGGATCAAGAGCGCGGCCAACTCCTTCGAAATCCGTGGCAAGAAGCTCGGCATCGTCGGTTACGGCTCGATCGGTACACAATTGTCGGTTCTGGCTGAAGGCCTGGGCATGCAGGTGTACTTCTACGACACCGTGACCAAGCTGCCATTGGGCAACGCGACTCAGGTCGGTAACCTGACCGAACTGCT
The DNA here is from genome assembly GCF_039888995.1 of Pseudomonas rossensis. NCBI lineage: Bacteria > Pseudomonadati > Pseudomonadota > Gammaproteobacteria > Pseudomonadales > Pseudomonadaceae > Pseudomonas > Pseudomonas rossensis. The sequence goes on from NZ_JBBWCB010000005.1 coordinate 43,015, forward strand.
GGGCATGTCCGACATCGTCACCCTGCACGTTCCGGAAACCGCTGCGACTCAGTGGATGATCGGCGAGAAAGAAATCCGCGCGATCAAGAAGGGCGGCATTCTGATCAACGCGGCTCGCGGCACTGTAGTTGAACTGCAAGCGCTGGCGGACGCGATCAAGGACAAGCACCTGATCGGCGCGGCCATCGACGTATTCCCGGTAGAGCCTCGCTCCAACGACGAAGAGTTCGAAAGCCCGCTGCGTGGCCTGGACAACGTGATCCTGACCCCGCACATCGGCGGTTCCACCGCTGAAGCGCAAGCCAACATCGGTCTGGAAGTGGCAGAGAAGCTGGTCAAGTACAGCGACAACGGTACGTCGGTGTCCTCGGTCAACTTCCCGGAAGTGGCCCTGCCGGCTCACCCTGGCAAGCACCGTCTGCTGCATATCCACGAGAACATTCCGGGTGTGATGAGCGAGATCAACAAGGTCTTCGCCGAAAACGGTATCAACATTTCCGGTCAGTTCCTGCAGACCAACGAGAAAGTCGGCTACGTCGTGATCGACGTCGACGCCGAGTACTCGGAAATGGCGCAAGAGAAGCTGCAGCACATCAACGGCACCATTCGTTGCCGCGTGTTGTTCTGATAGTGACTTGAGTGACAAAAAAGGGAGACCCTCTGGTCTCCCTTTTTCATGCCTGTTGAAAAGTTACTTCACATTCACGGTGATTTTCTTCGAAACGATCGGCGGATCGAACGGCATGTGGCCGCTATCGCCCAGTTCCAGCTGCAAGGTGTGTTTGCCCGGCGTCAGCTTTACTTCCGCCTGGGTCTGCGCCTTGCCGAAATGCAGGTGGTTGGCATCGTTGGGGATCGGCGCACCGGCGGCTGGCAGTTCATCGACATCGATCAGCAAGTGGTGATGGCCGGTGTTCTTGGTGACATCGCCCGCTGGCGCCAGCGCAATGTTCTCGACAGCGAACTTGACGACGACGGTTTGCGGAACCGTGGCTCCGTCCGCAGGAGAAACGATGGACACTTCTGCACCTTTGGGAGCCGGTGTAGCAGCCGTTGCCAGCATCGAAGCCCCCATCAACAGGCCAGCCAATGCTGCTCGTGACATAAAGGTTTTCATTCTCTTCTCCAGTTTTTTCGTAAAATCCGTGTGGCCATGACAACTTCACGGCCATTCGTTGTCGAAGGCTCTCGACAACCATAGCAAAGCGAGCCTGAACCAGAGCATCGCGATAATGAATTCAAAGGAGTGACCATGCGTTTTTTGCCTGGCCTGATCTGCCTGCTACCCCTTCTGAGCCCTTTGGCTCATGCCGAACTGATTGACGATGTAAACGACCGAGGCGAATTGCGTATTGCCCTCGAGGCTAATACACCGCCCTTCAATTTCAAGGAAGACGGCAAACTCACCGGGTTCGAAGTCGAACTGGGGCAACTGCTGGCCAACGAACTGGACGTACGGGCCGACTTCGTCGTTACCGACTCCAGCGATCTGTTGCAAGGCGTTGAAACCGGCAAGTACGACGTCGCCATCAACCACATAGCAGTGACCCCGGACCTCGAGGATCGTTTCGACTTCAGCGAACCTTACAGCTACACCGATGCGCAATTGATCGCGCAGAAGGAAGAGCAACCGCGCTCGATGCTGCTGGTGCAGTCGCTGACGGAAGAGAAGCCGAAGGCTGGCCCGGCAGTGAGCCTGGCGATTCCGTTTCAGAAAGGTAACCCGGCGTTTCATGCCAGCCTGGAAAACGCGCTGCAGCGGATCAAGGCGGATGGGCGATTGGAGGCGTTGTCGCAGAAGTGGTTGGGGACGGATACGAGTGTGGCGCCCAAACCATAAGGCACCGCCGCTCCCACAGGGGTTTTGTGTAAGTCGTTACTTGAGGTTGGTCAGGACCTGCGCCGCTTGCGGCAACTCCAGCTCACTGAAGACCTGAACGCCATGGCGCTTGAGCAATGCGACAGTTACGCCTTCACCACTGACCTTCACTCCACTGAACGTCCCGTCATACGTCAATAAATTCCCGCAAGACGGGCTGTTGGCCTTGAGCACGGCAATGCGGATGCCGTGCTTTTGCACCAGTTCCAATGCCTGATAAGCCCCCGAGAGAAACTCGGCGCTGACGTCCTCGCCCTCGGTGGTGATCACTGAGGCGTGGCCATCAAGCACTTCAGCACCCTGCCCGCCCGGAATTTCCGCCGCCGCCCTCGGCGTCGGCAAGCCACCGGCAACCTCCGGACACAACGGCACCACCCGACCTTCATCAAGCCACTGCTGAAGCTGATCGAACGGCCCACTCGCCCCGCCGTCATAACGTACGCGGTGGCCCAGAAGACAGCGGCTAACCAGAACTTTTTGCATGATCAGAACGGCTCGTTGCCACGCCGCCGGAACCAGCCGGTCAACGACAGGCGATCGCGGGTCGAGGGCAGGACTTCGTGGGGCACTTCACCCGACAGGAACACCACCAGACATCCCCCGGCAGGCACCACATCGTGCTCGACGCCTTCACCCAGGTACATACGCAACTGGCCGCCGTGCTCGGGCAGCCAGGCGTCATTGAGATAGACCACCGCCGACACCATGCGCCGGTCGTCGTCGCGGAAACGGTCGACATGCTTGAGGTAGAACGCGCCGGGTGGGTACAGCGCGAAATGGCTTTCGAAATCTTCCAGGCCCAGAAACAAACCGCGATTCATCGCCTCGCGCAGGCTGTCCATCAAATCCAGATAGCTGTCGCACGCCAACGCCTGGCCGGGCTCGATCCACTGGATATGGTCGCCGCGAATCCCCTCGCGAATCTCGGATGTCGACCCGCGACCCACGGCGGCCGGGGCCAATTCGCCCTCGGCAGCACGTTTACGGCACTCAGCCGCCAGTTCCCGGGTCAGACCCAGAGGAAGGAAAATATTCTGCTGCGACCAGCCATGTTCAGCCAGGTCGTCGACGATACGTAACAGCAGCGGGTGATCAGAGGGTATTCGCATGCCGCGCATAGTATTCCTGTGCCTGAAAATCCGACAGAGCCGCGCAGCGGGTTGATACGAATTCTCGACAAGGACGAATGCCACACGGAGAATAGTCGCCTGCTGACAGGAGTCCCTATGCGCCGTTTGCTTTTTTCATTGTTGATGTTCTGTGTATTGCCCGCTTGGGCAGACGGCCACGACCAGTTGTACAAGGTCGCCGGTTGGCCAGAACAACGCGCGCATTTCAACGACGCTCTCTCGGCCGCTCAGCAGCGGTACCAGAACAGTCTGCCGCCGGCAGTGTTCCAGGCGCTGGTGAATAACAGCAATCAGCGCTTTGCCCCCCAGGCCGTCGACCAGCGCGCCGAAGCGCAATTGCGCAAGACCCTCGCCGATCCGAAACCTGCGCTGACGTTCTTTCAGTCACCCTTGGGCAAGAAAATCGTGGCTGCCGAATTGCTCGCGACCCGTCGCGATCAGTTGGCAAAAAACGCCAAGGGTTTACCCAGGATCCAGGCCAGCGACAACCGCATGCTGATCATCGGCCATCTGGCCCAGGCCCTGCCCGCTCGCGAGGCTGGCGCGGAAGTCAGCCTGGCGATTGCCGGCGTCGCGGCCGACAGCCTCAGTTCGATGATCCCCGGCCTGCTCGGCGGTGGTCAGGCTCAAGGCATGTTGAATGGTCAGCGTCAGCGCTTGATGGACCAGATCGGCAACGACCTGAACAACACGCTGTTGTATGTCTATCGCGACCTGTCGGATGAAGAACTGGAAGAGTTCGCGACCTTCGCCGAGTCCGCCGAGGGCAAGGCTTATTACCAGGCAGCATTGGCGGCGATTCGCGCGGGGTTGGCGGTGGGGCAGGATACTTCAACGCTTCGCCAGTAATTTTTAGCGCCTGATAAATCGCTATCGCGAGCAAGCTCGCTCCCACAGTGACCGAGTTGTTCAGACGTACTCGGTCTAATGTGGGAGCGAGCTTGCTCCGGGCGGCGATCCGACGATGAGGCCATGACAGACGCTAAAGATTCCGACCCTTGATCCGCTTCGTCAAAAACCCGAAATACTCCCGCCGCAACGCCAGCGTCTCATTCGCCAGGTGATGCCGTGCCTCAGGCAACATCAACACCTGCGGCCGATCGAACTTGCCCCGCAACACTTCAAGGTTATGCTCCCAATCCACGGTCATGTCTGCCTGCCCCTGCACAATCAGCGGTCGCCGCATGCTGTACGGTGCGGCTTCGATGCGTTTGATCCAGCGCGCCAGCGCACCGACCCAGGCGGTCGGCAAACGGAGCGGCTGCAACGGGTCCGCTTGCAGGAAGGGCAGAAAATCCGGGTCGTTGGAGTTCTCGCTGAAGCGCCGGGCGATCGCTTTGACGAAAGGCTTGAGCAGGTAATAACTGAGTTGCGACCAGCCCCAGGCCCGCGGCCTTACCAACGGCGACAGCAGAATGACCTGGCCCTGGGCCGGACTGCTGGCGCCCTGATTGAGTACATGATCGATCACGATCGCGCCGCCAGTGCTTTGCCCGCACAGGTGCCACGGCTGCGGCAGATCGAGGGATTGTGCTTCGGTGAACAATCCTTGCAGCGTGTCCTGATACTCGGTGAAATCCTTGATGCTGGCCCGTTCGCCACTGGACAGCCCGTGTCCCGGCAGGTCGCAGGCAATCACCGCAAAATTCTGATCCAGCGCCCATTCGATCACATGCCGGTAAAGCCCGGTGTGATCGTAAAAACCGTGGAACAAAAACAGCGTCGCCTTCGCCCGCTCGGGCCACCAGACCTGGCTGACCACTTCATAACCATCGACCGCGAAACGTCCAAGGCCACTGCGCACGTTACGTCCCGCAAAATCCAGCCCGTAGAAGCGCTGGTAAGCCAGCGCTTCTACCGACAGCGGCTGCCAGTCGGCCAGCGGCCGCAGGCTGGCACGCAGATGATCGGAGTCGAAAGTGGCAGACATGAGCAATTCCAGAACGCGAAACGGACTTTATGGGCCTGCGATATTCATCTGTTGGGGCAAGCATGGCAAGCTAGCGCACCTTCGAGGACTGAAATCCATGCGCTCGCCCTACCGCGCCACACTGCTTGCCAGCCTGCTCGCCCTCGTGTGTGCCGGCGTGCTGTGGGCTGCCTACGACTGGTTTCAGGGCCGCTACCTGCGAGCGTTCAGCGAGCAAACCGCGGTGTTCTCCGGTGACCCGCTGCGCCTGCCCGATCATCTCGCCGGCCCCGGCGCCATCCGCCTCGTGCACTTCTGGGACCCGGCCTGCCCGTGCAACGTCGGTAACCAACAACACCTGAGCGAACTGGTTGAGCACTATGTACCGCAAGGCGTGGAGTTTTATGCGGTACAAAAGCCTGGCAGTCACGGTCAATTACCGAGCACCTTAAGCAGCCTGAAAAGCATCGCCGTCCTCCCGGGTTCCGAACAGATCCCCGCCAGCCCGGCCGTGGCGATCTGGGATCGCAGCGGCAAACTGGCGTATTTCGGCCCGTACAGCGAAGGCCTGACTTGTAATTCGAGTAACAGCTTTATCGAACCGATTCTGCAAGCGTTGAACGAAGGCCGCGCGGTGAATGCCACGCACACACTGGCCGTGGGTTGTTACTGCCCGTGGCCTGTCGACGCAGTGAAGTAAGGCTGACAGGAGACGCGAATCCCTCCTAAGTGCGATGGCCATGTCGGCAAGCCGTGTTAAACAGTGGCGCCAGGGAACTGCTGCCACTCATAACAACAAGGAATCACCATGAAACGTAGCCTGACCGTCCTCGCCCTGCTGGTTGCCGCGCTTGCCGCAGGTGCAGGCTGGTACGTTTTCAGCAAGCAGCCGACACGCCAGGGCATGGTCGAGCTACAACACCTGCAAGGTTCGGTCACCGTGCGCTACGACGAGCGCGGCATCCCGCACATCCGCGCCGAGAACGAAACCGACCTGTACCGCGCCCTCGGGTACGTGCACGCCCAGGATCGGCTGTTTCAGATGGAAGCCCTGCGCCGCCTCGCCCGCGGCGAGCTGGCCGAGGTCCTGGGCCCGAAACTGCTCGACACCGACAAGCTGATGCGCAGCTTGCGCATTCGCGAACGCGCCGACACCTACCTGGCGAACATGGACAAACAGTCGCCGGCCTTTATCGCCATGCAAGCCTATCTGGATGGCATCAACCAGTATCAGGACAGCCATCCAAAACCTGCGGAGTTTGATCTACTGGGCATTCCCAAACGCCCATTCACCGCCCAGGACACCATCAGCATCACCGGTTACATGGCCTACAGTTTTGCCGCAGCGTTTCGCACCGAACCGTTGCTGACCTACGTGCGCGATCAGTTGGGCGCCAACTACCTGAACGTCTTCGATCTCGACTGGCAGCCCAAGGGCGTGCTGGCGAAAAACCGCAGCGGTGCCATGCCGCCCCTCGCCAGTACCGACTGGAAAGACCTCAACGCCCTCGCCCGCCTCAGCGAACAGGCACTGGCCGACAACGGCTTGCCGCAGTTCGAGGGCAGCAACGCCTGGGCTGTCTCCGGCAGTCGGACCAAAAGCGGCAAACCGCTGTTGGCCGGCGACCCGCATATTCGTTTTTCCGCGCCGTCGGTGTGGTATGAAGCGCAGCTCTCGGCGCCGGGCTTCGAGCTCTACGGCCACTATCAGGCATTGATGCCGTTCGCCTCTCTCGGGATGAACCGCGACTTCGGCTGGAGCATCACCATGTTCCAGAACGACGACCTCGATCTGATCGCCGAGAAGGTCAACCCGGACAATCCCAATCAGGTCTGGTATCGCGGCAAGTGGGTGGACATGGTGACCAGCGAACAGCAGATCGCGGTCAAGGGCCAGGCACCGGTGACACTGGTGCTGCGCCAGTCGCCCCACGGCCCGATCGTCAACGATGCGCTGGGCAGCGGCGTCGGCACAACGCCGATCGCCATGTGGTGGGGTTTTCTCGAAAGCCAGAATCCGATCCTTGAGGGCTTCTATCAGCTCAACCGCGCCGACACCCTGGCCAAGGCGCGCAGTGCCTCCGCAAAGATTCAGGCGCCGGGCCTGAACATCGTCTGGGCCAACGCCACGGGCGACATCGGCTGGTGGGCAGCGGCGCAGTTGCCAAAACGTCCGGCGGGTGTGCGTCCGGGGTTCATCCTCGATGGCAGCACCGCTGACGCGGACAAGGAAGGTTTTTACCCGTTCAGCGCCAACCCACAGGAAGAGAACCCGGCACGCGGTTACATCGTCTCGGCCAACTTCCAGCCGGTGTCGCCGACCGGCATGGAAATTCCCGGTTACTACAACCTGGCCGATCGAGGTCAGCAGCTCAATCGCCAGCTCAGCGACAAAACCATCAAGTGGGATCTGGACGCCAGCCAAAAGGTGCAACTGGGCACCACCACCGCTTACGGCCCGCGCCTGTTGGCGCCGTTGTTGCCGGTATTGCGTGAAGGGGTGAGCGATCCCGCCGAGCTCAAACTGGTTGAGCAACTGGCCCAATGGAAAGGCGACTACCCGCTCGACTCCACCAGCGCCACGCTGTTCAACCAGTTCCTGTTCAACCTGGCTGACGCGACGATGCACGATGAGCTGGGCAATGATTTCTTCGAGACTTTGCTGTCGACCCGGGTGATTGATTCCGCACTGCCTCGCCTGACCGCGACTGCCGATTCACCGTGGTGGGACAACCGCAACACCCTCGGCAAGGAAACCCGCGCCGATACGGTCAAGGTTGCGTGGCAGGCGAGCATTGCTCACCTCAAGACCACCCTCGGCGCCGATTTCGCGCAATGGCAGTGGGGCAAGGCGCACACGCTGACCCATGGCCATCCGCTGGGGCAGCAAAAGCCGCTGGACCGGATCTTCAATGTCGGCCCGTTCGCGGCACCTGGCACTCACGAAGTACCGAACAACCTCTCGGCCAAAATCGGCCCGGCGCCGTGGCCAGTAACTTATGGTCCTTCGACCCGTCGCTTGATCGACTTCGCCGACCCGACCCACAGCCTGACCGTCAACCCGGTTGGCCAGAGTGGCGTACCGTTCGACAGCCACTATGACGACCAGGCTGAGGCGTTTATCGAAGGGATCTACTACCAGGCGCATCTCAATGAAGAAGAAGTCACGGCCAATACGCGGAGCACGTTGAAGCTGTTGCGGGCGCGGGCGGCGCAGTAGATCGAAATCTCATCGGCTGTTCTGCCGCCATCGCGAGCAAGCTCGCTCCCACATTTTGACCGCGTCCGTCTTAACAACTCGGTCAATTGTGGGAGCGAGCTTGCTCGCGATGAGGCCCTGACAAGCGACAAAAAGTTCAGTCAAACCATCGCCGCAAAGTTCAGCCTGAACTGCTGCGGCGTCACGCCCAGCCTGCGATTGAACACACTGCGCATGTGCTGGGCATCGCGAAATCCGCACTGATAAGCCACGGTCTTCAGCGGCGATTGGGTGCTTTCAAGCAGCACCCGCGCCGCATCCACCCTGGCCCGTTCGACGAATTCCGCCGGGGTGATTTTCGCCTCTTTGGCAAACACCCGTGAAAAGTTGCGGGCACTCATGTTGGCGGCGTTGGCCAGGTCGGCAATTGTCAGGTCGCCCGTCAGGTTGGCCAACACGTAGAGCTGCACCAACGCCACTGCCGAAGTGGGTTCGGCGTGTGGCGTGAGGAATGGGCTGAACTGTGACTGCCCGCCCGAGCGCTGAGTGAACACCACCAGTCGCTTTGCCACACTCAGCGCTACTTCCGGCCCGTGATCTCTGGCCAGCAGGTACAGCGACAGGTCAATCCCGGCCGTGACACCCGCCGAGGTGTAGAGCTCACCATCCTCCACGTAAAGGCGATCCGCCTCGACCTGAGTCGACGGGCACAACTGCGCCAGCGCCGCGGCGTCGCCCCAGTGGGTGGTGACCGTTCGCCCTTCCAGCAATCCGGCCCGGGCGAGCATGAACGCGCCGTTGCAGATCGAACCAAAACGTTGCGCCTGCGCGCAGGCATTGCGCAGCCAGGCATCGAATGCCGCACCGAAATCCATGAACGGCAACTGCGGCCCGCCGGCCACCAACAGCAAGTCATAGGCCTCCAGCGCTTCGCTGAAATGCCGATGGGCATTGAGTGACAAACCGTTGGAACACGCCATCACCCCGCGCTCGACGCCGATCACCTCCAGTCGATAATGATCTGGCGGTTCAAGGAAACGATTGGCTTCGCAAAACACATCCATGGGACCGGTGACGTCCAGGGACTGAACGCCTGAGAACACCACGATGGCAACGGTTTTCTGCATGACAGGAAATCACCTTGAATGTGGAAAAGATCGCAACCTTCGGCAGCTCCTACAGGTGTATGCCGATCCCATGTAGGAGCTGCCGAAGGCTGCGATCTTTTCTGGCTGATCACTATTAACCCTAGCCAATCCGGGCCCAACAAGCGAGGTTGGCGCGATATGCATGCTCATTGGCCGGGATCGCAGCCATGGATCGATTGTCCGGTTTCGGGTGCGCGGACAGACTGACCCCATCAGCGCCGCCACGGCGTTCCCCATGAGGACAGCACCATGAGCAGCACCATCGCCGGTATCAAAATCCCCGACAGCGCGTTGGCCAAGGCCACCACGGAATATATTCGCGACGTCGAATCAGACCTGCTGTATCACCACTCGCGTCGGGTGTTTCTGTTCGGTGCCTTGAGCGGTGAACGCAAGCAACTGGCCTACAACCCCGAACTGTTGTACGTCGGCGCGATGTTCCATGACTTGGGTCTGGTGGAGGGTCATCGCACTGACGACGAGCGCTTCGAAGTTGATAGCGCCAACGCTGCCAAAGCATTCCTCAAGCCTTACGGTTTGTCCGACGACGATATCGAGCAGGTCTGGTTGTCGATTGCCCTGCACACCACACCGGGCGTGCCGCAACACCTGCGGCCTAATGTGGCGCTGGTGACTGCTGGCGTTGAAATGGATGTGTTGGGCATCGATTACGCAGCGTTCCCCAGCGCGCAACGCGAAGCAGTGGTGCATGCCCACCCGCGTGGCGAAGGGTTCAAGGAGTGCATCCTGTGTGCGTTTGCCAATGGCTTCAAACACAAGCCGGACACCACTTTTGGCACCGTGAACGCGGATGTGCTGGTCGACAGCGAGCCGGGTTTCAAACCGATGAACTTCGTCGAGATCATCCGCAAGTCCCCTTGGGTTTCCTGACCCATAAAGTCAAAAGATCGCAGCCTTCGGCAGCTCCTACAGAGGAATGCGTATCCTTGTAGGAGCTGCCGCAGGCTGCGATCTTTTGCTGTTAAGCCGCTTCCGGCGCCTGCTGGGCGCGACGCACGTCCGGTTGTTTCCAGGAGTCGGCAGCACCTTCTTCGATCGCCTGCTGAATCGCACGTTTGCGACTTTCTTCGGCACGACGGCTGAAGAACCAGACCAGGAACGTCATCAGCGATACCGCCAGCAAAATCAGACTGGCCACGGCATTGATCTCGGGTTTCACGCCCAGACGCACTGCCGAGAACACTTCCATCGGCAGGGTCGTGGAACCCGGGCCCGATACGAAGCTCGCCAACACCAGGTCATCCAGGGACAGGGCGAAGGACATCATGCCGCCAGCCCCCAACGATGGCGCGATCATCGGGATGGTGATCAGGAAGAAAACCTTCCATGGCCGCGCGCCAAGGTCCATGGCCGCTTCTTCGATGGACAGGTCCAGCTCACGCAAGCGCGCCGAGACCACCACCGCCACATACGCCGCACAGAATGTGGTGTGGGCGATCCAGATGGTGATGATGCCGCGCTCCTGTGGCCAACCGATCATTTGCGCCATCGCCACGAACAGCAGCAACAGCGACAGACCGGTGATCACTTCGGGCATCACCAGCGGCGCGGTGACCAGGCCACCGAACAGCGTACGACCCTTGAAGTGGGTGATACGGGTCAGCACGAATGCCGCCAACGTACCCAGCGCCACCGCCGCCACCGCCGTGTAGCAGGCGATTTCCAGCGAGCGCACCACCGACCCCATCAGCTGAGTGTTGTCCATCAAACCGACGTACCACTTGATTGACCAGCCACCCCACACCGTTACCAGTTTTGAGGCGTTGAACGAGTAGATCACCAGGATCAGCATCGGCGCGTAGATGAACAGCAAACCCGCAACCAGCATGAAACTTGAGAAACGGAAGCGCTTCATTCTTTACCCTCCATTTCTTTGGCCTGACTGCGGTTGAACAGGATGATCGGCACAATCAGGATCAACAACATCACCACTGCCAGGGCAGATGCCACCGGCCAGTCACGGTTGTTGAAGAACTCTTGCCAGAGCACTTTACCGATCATCAGGGTTTCCGGACCGCCGAGCAGTTCCGGGATCACGAACTCGCCCACGACCGGAATGAACACCAGCATGCAGCCCGCGACGATGCCGTTCTTGGACAGCGGAATGGTGATCTTCCAGAAGCTGTTGAACGTGCTCGAACCCAGATCGGATGCGGCTTCCAGCAGGCTGTTGTCGTGCTTCACCAGGTTGGCGTAGAGCGGCAGGATCATGAACGGCAGGTACGAATACACCACGCCGATGTACACAGCGAGGTTGGTGTTGAGGATCTGCAGCGGTTCGTCGATCCAGCCCATGGTCATCAGGAAACCATTGAGCAGACCGTTGTTGCTGAGGATGCCCATCCACGCATAAACGCGGATCAGGATCGCAGTCCAGGTCGGCATCATGATCAGCAGCACCAGCACCGTTTGCATCTCTTTGCGGGCACTGGCGATGGCGTAGGCCATCGGGTAGCCGATCAGCAAACAGAGGACGGTGCTGATCAGCGCCATCTTCAACGAACCGAGGTAAGCGGCGATGTACAACTCGTCGCCGGCCAGCATCGCGTAGTTGCCGAGGTTGAGCAGCACCTGCACCTTTTGGTCGAGGTAGCTGTAGATCTCGGTGTACGGCGGAATGGCTACGTCGGCTTCGGCGAAGCTGATCTTCAGAACAATGAAGAACGGCAGCATGAAGAACATGAACAGCCAAATGAACGGAACCCCGATGACCAGCTGACGGCCACCGGGAATTATTCGATTGAGGCGGCGTTTGAATTTGCGCATGTTCATGAGCGAAGTACCACGCCGCTGTCGTCTTCCCAATACACGTAAACCTGGTCACCCCAGGTTGGGCGCTGGCCACGGCGTTCGGCGTTGGCGACGAAAGACTGGACGATCTTGCCGCTCGGCAGCTCGACGTAGAACACCGAGTGGCCACCGAGGTAGGCGATGTCGTGCACCTTGCCGCTGGACCAGTTGTATTCGCAGGTCGGCATGGTCGGCGTCACCAGCAGCTTTTCCGGACGGATCGCGTAGGTCACGGATTTGTCCTGCACGGAAGTGCTGATCCCGTGGCCCACGTAAATCTGGCGGTCCAGGTCCTTGCAGGTGATGGTCGCGTGGCCTTCGGCGTCGTCGATCACTTCACCGTCAAAGATGTTGACGTTGCCGATGAACTCGCAGACCAGACGGCTGGTCGGGGTTTCGTAGATGTCGATCGGGCTGCCGATCTGGGCGATCCAGCCCAAGTGCATGATCGCGATGCGCTCGGCCATGGTCATGGCCTCTTCCTGATCGTGGGTCACCATGACGCAGGTTACGCCGACCCGCTCGATGATCTCGACAAGCTCAAGCTGCATCTGTGAACGCAGCTTCTTGTCCAGAGCACCCATCGGTTCGTCGAGCAGCAACAGTTTCGGCCGCTTGGCCAACGAACGCGCCAGGGCCACACGCTGACGCTGACCACCGGACAACTGATGCGGCTTGCGCTTGGCGTATTGCGTCATCTGAACCAGCTTGAGCATGTCCGCGACACGGGCATCGACTTCAGCGGCGGGGATTTTGTCCTGCTTGAGGCCGAAGGCGATGTTCTGCGCCACGGTCATGTGCGGGAACAAGGCGTAGGACTGGAACATCATGTTGATCGGCCGCTCGTACGGCGGCATGTCGGTGATGTCTACGCCATCGAGGAAAATGCGCCCCTCCGTGGGCCGTTCGAAGCCTGCGAGCATGCGCAGCAACGTGGATTTGCCCGATCCCGAACCGCCGAGCAGGGCGAAAATCTCGCCTTTCTTGATTTCCAGGGACACATCGTCCACGGCAATCGTCTCGTCGAACTTCTTCGTGACCCGGTCGATTTTGACCAACACCTGTTTAGGTGATTGGTCGCCCTCGAGGGCTTTCTTATAGGCGCCGGAGGCAACTGCCATTTACGAAACTCCCAGAAAAAAAGAGTGCAGTTCGCTCAAGGTGAGCCAACCTTGGATAATTTGAGCCTTTGCAGCTATTTACCCGACTTGACCTTGGTCCAGCTGCGGGTCATCAAACGTTGAATGTTTGGCGGTAACTCGATAGACACGTAAGTCTTGTCGAGGACGGCTTGCGGTGGATAAACCGATTTGTCGGTGCGAATGGACTGCTCCATCAATTTGTCCGACCCGGGGTTAGGGTTGGCGTAACCCACGTAATCGCTGACCTGGGCGATCACCTCAGGCTTGAGCAAATAGTTGATGAAGGCGTGGGCTTCCTTGACGTTGGCCGCATCCTTGGGGATTGCCAGCATGTCGAACCAGAGCGCGCCGCCCTCTTTCGGAATCGAGTAGGCGATGTTCATGCCTTTGCCGGCTTCAGCCGCGCGGGCCTTGGCCTGGAACATGTCGCCGGAAAAGCCGATCGCCACGCAGATATCGCCGTTGGCCAGGTCCGCGATGTATTTGGACGAGTGGAAATAGGTCACGTAAGGTCGCACCGCCAGCAACTTGGCTTCGGCCTTTTTGTAGTCTTCGGGGTTGGTGCTGTTGGCGTTCAGGCCCATGTAGTTGAGGACCGTGGGCATCATTTCATCGGCGGAGTCGAGAAACGCTACGCCGCAGCTGTGCAGTTTCTTGATGTTCTCCGGTTCGAACACCACATCCCAGGAATCGATCTTGTCGAGGCCCAGCACAGCCTTGACCTTGTCGACGTTGTAACCGATGCCGTTGGTGCCCCACAGATACGGTACGGCGTACAGGTTACCCGGATCGTTTTGCTCCAGGCGCTTGAGCAGCACCGGGTCGAGGTTGGCATAGTGGGTGAGCTTGGACTTGTCGAGTTTCTGGAAAGCACCGGCCTTGATCTGCTTGCCAAGGAAGTGGTTGGACGGCACGACCACGTCATAACCGGTACGCCCGGCCAGCAACTTGCCTTCCAGGGTTTCGTTAGAATCGAAAACGTCATAAACCGGTTTGATGCCGGTCTCTTTCTGGAAGTCGGCCAGAGTCGTCGAACCGATGTAGTCCGACCAGTTATAAATATGCACAGTGCCGGCCGCCTGGACACTAACGGCAAGCGTCAGTCCGGCGCCGACCAGCAGTGCATTGCGCAACAAAGAAAAAATAGGCACGTGGAGGTCCTCTAAAATTAGTTGGGCCCAAGTTGCCCCGCGTTACATGACAGCCATGGCTGCCTGGCAACAAAACCGGCGCGCAACTTACCCTCGAAAAACCGTTCCAGCAAACTTTATGAAGATCCCTGTAGCAGCTGCCGCAGGCTGCGTTCAACTGCGAAGCCGTTGTGCTGTCGAAAAGCGGAGGTCCTTCGGACCTCAACGCAGCCTGCGGCAGCTGCTACAGGGTTTTACTTACTTACCGGATTTGATCTTGGTCCAGCTGCGGGTCATGAGCCGCTGGGTCGCGGCCGGCAAGTCGGCAATCGCGTACAGCTTGGCCAGCACGTCCGCTGGTGGGTAGATGCCTGGGTCGGCGGTGATGTCTTTATCGACCAATGCGGTGGCGGCCGCGTTTCCGTTCGGGAAGCGTACGGCGTTGGTGATTTCAGCCATGATTTCCGGCTTCTGCAGGAAGGTCATGAACTTGTAGGCGCCTTCGACGTTTTCGGCATCTTTAGGGATGGCGACCATGTCGTAGAAGCTGCCGGCACCTTCTTTCGGAATGTTGTAGCTGACTTTTACCTTGTCACCGGCTTCAGCCGCGCGGGACTTGGCCTGGTAGATGTCACCCGAGTAACCCACGGCCACGCAGATGTTGCCGTTGGCCAGGTCGGAGATGTACTTGGACGAGTGGAAGTAGCCCACCGAAGGACGAATCTTCAGGAACAGTGCTTCGGCTTCGGCCAGTTGTTTTTTGTCCTGGCTGTCGGTTGGATAGCCCAGGTAGTGCAACGCCACCGGAATCATCTCGGTTGGCGAATCGAGGAAGCTGATACCGCACGACTTCAACTTGGCGGCGTTTTCAGGTTTGAAGATCAGATCCCAGGAATTGGTTGGCGCATCGGCACCCAGTGCAGCCTTGACCTTCTCGGCGTTGAAGCCGACACCGATCGAACCCCACATGTACGGGAACGCGTGTTCGTTGCCCGGGTCGCTCACCGAGACTGCTTTAAGCAGGTCAGTGTTCAGGTTCTTCCAGTTAGGCAGCTTGGACTTGTCGAGCTTCTGGTAAACGCCGGCCTTGATTTGCTTGGCCAGGAAGTTGTTCGACGGCACGACGATGTCGTAGCCGGACTTGCCTGCCAGCAACTTGGCTTCCAGGGTTTCGTTACTGTCGAATACGTCGTAAACAACCTTGATCCCCGACTCGGCTTCGAACTTCTTGACGGTTTCCGGTGCGATGTAATCGGACCAGTTGTACACGTGAAGAACCTTGTCGTCCGCCTGAACTGCGCCCGCCATCACGCCCATCAGGGACATGGCGAGGAGGGTCTTGCCAGCTATCTTCATACCTAATGCCTTCATGGGTAATGCTCCAATTTTTCTTTTTAACCACGTTCTTGTTAACCAAGAGCCAGCGGCCTATTCCTGGGCAACTAAAACAACCGGTAGTCTGGCAAGATCCCAGGCAGGCTTTCAAGGAAAGACCCATCCTTTGTTTGCGCTGAGCGAAATGCGAACTTCGCACCCCGCTCAGAGCCTAGCACTTAGCCCTGCAACGCACTCAGGGTCAGGTCCAGACACTTGCGTGCCTTGGTCACCAACTCATCGATTTCTGCCGGTGTAATCACCAGTGGTGGAGCAATGATCATGGTGTCGCCGACGGCGCGCATGATCAGGCCGTTTTCGAAGCAGAACGTGCGGCAAATCATGCCGGCGCCCTTGCCTTCGTAACGCTTGCGAGTGGCCTTGTCCTGCACCAGCTCGATCGCCCCCAGCAGCCCCACGCCGCGGACTTCCCCCACCAATGGGTGATCGTTCAGTTCCCGTAGACGCTTTTGCAAATAGGGTGCCGTTTCTGCATGAACGCGCTCGATAATTTTTTCTTCGCGCAGGATGCGGATGTTTTCCAGCGCCACCGCAGCCGCTACCGGGTGCCCGGAATAGGTGAAACCGTGGTTGAAATCGCCACCTTCATTGAGCACCGCAACCACTTCGTCACGCACGATCAGGCCACCCATAGGGATGTAGCCGGACGTCAGGCCTTTGGCGATGGTCATCATGTCGGGTCTGAGGTCGTAGAAATCGGAACCGAACCACTCACCGGTGCGGCCGAAACCACAGATCACTTCGTCCGCCACGAACAGGATGTCGTACTTGGCGAGGATTTCCTTGATGCGCGGCCAGTAGGTGTCTGGCGGAATGATCACGCCGCCGGCGCCCTGGATCGGCTCGGCAATAAAGGCACCGACGTTGTCCACGCCGACTTCCAGAATCTTCTCTTCCAGCTGATTGGCCGCCCAGATACCGAACTCTTCCGGCGTCATCTCGCCGCCTTCAGCAAACCAGTACGGCTGCGCGATGTGGACGATGCCCGGGATCGGCAAGTCGCCTTGTTCGTGCATGTACGTCATGCCACCCAAGCTCGCGCCGGCCACGGTGGAACCGTGATAGCCGTTCTTGCGGCTGATGATGACTTTCTTCTTCGGCTGGCCCTTGATCGCCCAGTAGTGACGAACCATACGCAGCATGGTGTCGTTGCCTTCAGAGCCGGAACCGGTGAAGAACACGTGGTTCATGCCTTGTGGCGCGATGTCGGAGATGGCCTTGGCCAGTTCCAGCACCGGCGGGTGAGCCGTCTGGAAGAACAGGTTGTAGTAAGGCAGTTCGCGCATTTGTTTACTGGCGGCATCGGCCAGTTCATCGCGACCGTAGCCGATCGCCACGCACCACAGGCCGGCCATGCCGTCGAGGATCTTGTTGCCTTCGCTGTCCCAGAGGTAAACGCCCTTGGCGTTGGTGATGATCCGTGGGCCTTTCTCTTTCAGCTGCTTGAAATCGCTGAACGGCGCCAGGTGGTGATCGTTGCTCAGGGTTTGCCATTCACGGGTTTGCGGGTTGTTGCTGGTCATGCGAATTCTCCTAAGATTTCAGTGAAGGCGCCGCCAATATCAGCGGCGCCCGGCGCATCAGACGGCGAAAAGCAGGAATTCCCGCTCCCACGAACTGATCACGCGCTTGAAGTTTTCATGCTCGGCCCGCTTGACCGCGACGTAGCCAGTGATGAATTTCTTGCCCAGGTACTTCTCGATAGTCGCGCTGTGTTCCATGCGTTCCAACGCGTCTTCGATGGTCAGTGGCAGGCGCAGGTTGCGGCGTTCATAGCCACGCCCCACCACCGGCGCACTCGGGTTCAAACCTTCGACCATGCCGATATAACCGCAGAGCAGGCTCGCGGCAATCGCCAGGTACGGGTTGGCGTCGGCGCCCGGCAGGCGGTTTTCCACCCGACGGTTTTGCGGCCCGGCATCCGGAACCCGCAGGCCCACGGTGCGGTTCTCTTCGCCCCACTCCACGTTCACCGGTGCCGAAGTGTCCGGCAGGAAGCGGCGGAACGAGTTCACGTTCGGGGCGAACAGCGGCAACAGCTCGGGGATCAGTTTCTGCAAACCACCGATGTGGTTCAGGAACAGCTGGCTCATGCTCCCGTCTTCATTGGAGAAGACGTTCTTGCCGGTTTCGATGTCGATGATGCTCTGGTGCAAGTGCATCGCACTGCCCGGCTCTCCAGTCATGGGCTTGGCCATGAACGTCGCCGCCACGTTGTGCTTGAGCGCGGCTTCGCGCATGGTGCGCTTGAACACCAGGATCTGGTCGGCCAGGGACAGGGCATCGCCGTGACGGAAGTTGATTTCCATCTGCGCCGTGCCGTCCTCGTGGATCAGCGTGTCGAGGTCCAGTTCCTGCAATTCGCACCAGTCGTAGACGTCTTCGAACAACGGATCGAATTCGTTCGCCGCTTCGATCGAGAAGGACTGGCGACCCGTTTCCGGACGACCTGAACGGCCAACCGGCGGTTGCAACGGGAAGTCCGGGTCCTCGCAACGCTTGGTCAGGTAGAACTCCATTTCTGGCGCCACGATCGGCTGCCAGCCCCTGTCGGAATAGAGTTTCAGCACCTTTTTCAGCACGTTGCGCGGCGACAGCTCGATCGGGTTGCCTTGCTTGTCGTAGGTGTCGTGGATCACCTGAGCGGTGGGCTCGATGGCCCAGGGCACCAGGAATACCGCGTTCTGGTCGGGGCGGCAGATCATGTCGATGTCGGCCGGGTCGAGCAGTTCGTAATAGATGTCGTCTTCGACATAGTCGCCGGTCACGGTCTGCAACAGAACGCTCTCGGGCAGGCGCATGCCTTTTTCGGCAATGAACTTGTTGGTCGGCGAAATCTTGCCCCGGGTGATCCCGGTCAAGTCGGCGATCATGCATTCGACTTCTGTGATCTTGTGGTCTTTCAACCAATCGGTGAGCTGGTCGAGGTTGTTACTCATAAATGCCTCTAGGCTGAGTTTCCTGACTCTTATAAGTCAGGCGTTGTTTGACGCATCGGCGTCGCGTGATACAGATTGCCACTGCAAGGGCCGCGCACAAAGACCCGCAGCGACCAGAGCAGGGGGCAGGGAGAGCGTAGCCGGGCGTGCAGAATCATGAGCAGGGCCCGACGCAATGGCCGGGCCGTTGAAGTAAAACGGTTCTATATTGGAAACAGAGGCAGTAAAGAGAATGTCGTGCAGACCGTCCAGAATATCGGACGGAGGCACAAAAGCAGCCGGGGAAGGAAGAGTCGACGATACACCGCTGGCAAGGCTGGCCTTGGCGTGGACGTACGGATCGCCACTGATGTGATAAGCATGCAGACCGATCTGCTTAGAGCAGGCGGTGACGCCGATTAACGGCAGGCGAGACATGAAGCACCCCGGTATTATTGCTGTTATGGGTTTGAATCGAGCTTAGCCTTGTTCATTTTTTTACACAACACCCCCGTAAAAAATACAACACGGCCCGCTCAAGCCCGCAGACGCTAAAGCGCTCAAAGGCATAAAAACGCCCCAAAGTGCCTCAAAAAAGCCCCACGGGTGCTTTTTTAGGGCAAAAAAGGCCTCGCTTGACTTCGGCATGCCGTTCGGGTTGACTGAAACCCGAAGAGATCAATGATTGATATTTTTAACAACAAAGGTGTTGCATCATGTCGGTACCCCCGCGTGCCGTTCAGCTTAACGAAGCGAACGCGTTCCTTAAGGAACATCCTGAGGTTCTGTACGTTGACCTTCTGATTGCGGATATGAATGGTGTGGTGCGCGGCAAGCGCATTGAACGCACCAGCCTCCACAAGGTTTACGAGAAAGGCATCAACCTGCCGGCCTCTCTATTTGCTCTGGATATCAATGGCTCGACGGTGGAAAGCACCGGCCTGGGTCTGGACATCGGCGATGCTGACCGAATCTGCTATCCAATCCCTGACACCCTGTGCAACGAGCCTTGGCAGAAGCGCCCTACCGCGCAACTGTTGATGACCATGCACGAACTGGAAGGCCAGCCGTTCTTTGCCGACCCGCGAGAAGTGCTGGCCAATGTCGTGCGCAAGTTCGACGAGATGGGCCTGACCATCTGCGCCGCGTTCGAACTGGAGTTCTACCTGATCGACCAGGAGAACGTGAACGGTCGTCCGCAACCGCCACGCTCGCCAGTGTCCGGCAAACGCCCGCACTCGACACAGGTTTACCTGATCGACGACCTCGACGAATACGTCGACTGCCTCCAGGACATTCTGGAAGGTGCGAAAGAGCAAGGCATCCCTGCCGACGCGATCGTCAAGGAAAGTGCCCCGGCGCAGTTCGAAGTGAACCTGCACCACGTGGCCGACCCGATCAAGGCCTGCGACTACGCAGTTCTGCTCAAGCGTCTGATCAAAAACATCGCCTACGACCATGAGATGGACACCACCTTCATGGCCAAGCCTTACCCGGGCCAGGCGGGTAACGGTCTGCACGTCCACGTCTCGATTCTTGATAGAGACGGCAAAAACATTTTTGCCAGTGAGGATCCCGAGCAGAACGCCGCACTGCGTCACGCGATCGGCGGTGTGCTCGAGACCCTACCGGCGCAGATGGCTTTCCTGTGCCCGAACGTCAACTCCTACCGTCGTTTCGGCGCACAGTTCTACGTGCCGAATGCCCCGTGCTGGGGTCTGGACAACCGCACTGTTGCGGTACGTGTGCCAACCGGTTCCGCCGACGCGGTCCGTCTGGAACACCGCGTTGCCGGCGCGGATGCCAACCCGTACCTGCTGATGGCTTCGGTCCTGGCAGGCGTGCATCACGGCCTGACCAACAAGATCGAGCCGGGCGCACCCGTGGAAGGCAACTCCTACGAGCAGAACGAGCAAAGCCTGCCGAACAACCTGCGCGATGCATTGCGTGAGCTGGACGACAGCGAAGTCATGGCCAAGTACATCGATCCGAAATACATCGATATCTTCGTCGCATGTAAAGAGAGCGAGCTGGAAGAGTTCGAACACTCCATCTCCGACCTCGAGTACAACTGGTACCTGCATACTGTGTAAGCGGTTGCAGTAAAAACAACGCCGCAGGCCTCACAGCTTGCGGCGTTTTTTTATGCGTTCCTTCAGTTAAACCGAGTTGCATTCATCGCGAGCAAGCTCGCTCCCACAGGGATCTTCTTTGACCACAAAATCTGCATTCAACATCGATCAAATGTGGGAGCGAGCTTGCTCGCGATGGCGTCCTGGCAGACAACATAGATACCTGCTCGTACAATGCCCGCTGCCCCGCAGGAGACACCAATGACCCGACTCGCCACCCCACGCAAACCCCGCGCTCGCAGCCAGGCCCGGATCGATTCGATACTCGATGCCGCCCGCACGCTGCTGGCTGCCGAGGGCGTGGCCAGCCTGTCGATCTACAGCGTCGCTGAACGCGCGGAGATCCCGCCCTCCTCCGTCTACCACTTCTTCGCCAGCGTCCCGGCGCTGCTCGAAGCCCTGACGGCCGACGTCCACGCTGCGTTCCGTGCCTGCCTGCAAGCCCCCATCGACCATGACGCCCTCAACGGCTGGCGCGATCTGTCGCGACTGGTGGAACAACGCATGCTCGCGATCTACAGCGAAGACGCCGCCGCCCGCCAGCTCATTCTTGCCCAGCACGGTTTGACCGAGGTCACCCAGGCCGACCGTCAGCACGACATCGAACTCGGCGACTTGATGCACAAACTCTTCGATCATCACTTCGAATTGCCGAAGCTTCCGACCGATGTCGATGTGTTTGCCCTGGCCATGGAGCTCGGCGACCGCGTCTATGCACGCTCGGTGCAACAACACGGACAGATCACCCCACGCATGGCCGAAGAAGGCATGCGGGTATTCGACGCCTATCTGGGTCTGTATTTGCCGCCCTACCTGTCCAAGCGCGACGCATAACGCAACGAGGTATTCATGGCACACGTTCCAGACAACTACCTTGGCGTGTGGCAACGACGCCTGATCAAATTCCAGTCGGGGCGCGTCGACAGCGAAACGGCCGTGTACTGGTTGCAAACCCCGCGCTTGTTTGCCGACCTGCGCATCCCGCCTGCCCCGCTTCCGGCCTTGCCGCTGGAACAACTGAATCACGCTGATTTGCTGACCCTGAGCGAGCAAAAAGGCTTCGCCGGCGTAACCCAGGTCGACGGCGACATTTGCCAGTGGCATCGCAAACTCGACTACCAGCCCGTCAGCGCCGAAGAAGACATCGGGCGCATGCATTTTGAAACCAGCGAACGCCTGATCGAAACCGCCCTGGACGACAGCTACTACGAGATCTGGGAGCGGCTGCCGGACTCTCGCGGCACCTGTCGCGGTCAGTGGTTGCAGGCGGTCGATGATCCAACGCGTGTTGCCTGCCTGGTGCTGGCCGGTGACTACTTTCTGTTCGCCGCCAGCCGGGTTGTCGCGCTGGAACCCGGTGGTCATTTGCGCGAACACATCGACTCGGCCACCGCTCAGCCGCAGCTTGCCTGCGAACTCTCTTTCGGCCGTCACCACGCCGGACAATCGCCGTGGCACATCGACTACTCCACACTGCCCATGCTGACCGGCCAGCCACTGTTGCCGGCAGACATTGATCCCAACGCCAGCGAGCTATTCAGCGACCCACGCCTGCTGTCTTCACTCGGCTCCTACGCGCCCGCCGTCGGTTGGCGCTGCGCCCCCGAGCCCTGAACACCCGCGCATAAAAAACCCCGAAGGGTTCACACCCTTCGGGGTTGTGCGCAATGCACGCGCTTACAACTTGGCGATCGACACCTCGGTGGATTTCACAAACGCGATCACTTCGCTGCCGACCACCAGTTCCAGCTCTTTCACCGAGCGAGTGGTGATCACCGAGGTGACGATGCCGGAAGCGGTCTGTACGTCGATTTCGGATAGCACGTCGCCGAGTACGATTTCCTTGATGGAGCCTTTGAACTGGTTGCGAACGTTGATGGCTTTGATTGTCATGATGTTGATTCCTGTCGTGGATAAGGCTTGAGTTATTGAGCCCAACGCAATTGCGTGGGCAATGGTGAAACAGGTTCCGGTGCCGGCGGTTCGCCGGGCAACGCCAGCACGCGATTGAGGACTTCGGTTTCCAGCGCCGCCAGCCGATGAGAGCCGCGAACCCGAGGGCGCGGCAACTCAACGTGGAGGTCGAGGCCGACTTCGCCCTCTTCGATCAGGATCACCCGATCGGCAATCGCCACCGCTTCACTGACGTCGTGGGTGACCAGCAACACGGTGAAACCGTGCTTCTGCCAGAGCCGTTCGATCAGCTGCTGCATTTCAATTCGGGTCAGTGCATCCAGCGCGCCCAGCGGTTCGTCCAGCAACAGCAACCGCGGTTGATGGATCAGCGCGCGGGCCAGGGCCACACGTTGCTTCTGGCCGCCGGACAAGGCGGCGGGCCATTCATTGGCGCGGTCGGCCAGACCGACCGACTCCAACGCTTCCAGCGCTTGTGGCCGCCAGTTGCCCTTGAGCCCGAGGCCGACGTTGTCGATGACCTTTTTCCAGGGCAACAAACGCGCTTCCTGGAACATCAATCGGGTGTCTTCCCGCGCCTCACTGAGCGGCGCGGAACCCGCGAGCAGTTCACCGCCCGTGGGTTTGTCGAGACCGGCGAGCAAGCGCAGCAAGGTACTTTTGCCGCAACCGCTACGACCGACCACGGCGACAAACTGACCGGCCGGGATGTGCAGATCGATCTCACGCAGCACTTGCCGCGAGCCAAAGGTTTTTTGCAGTTTGCGCACCGCCAGCGGAATCCCGCGCAGCAGGCGTGGAGGTTGTTGAGCCGTCATGCCGCACCTCCTTTAACAACCTGATAGGCCGGGTGCCAGCGCAACCACACGCGTTCAAGTCCACGGGCCGCGAGGTCGGCGAGTTTGCCGAGCACGGCGTACAAAAGAATCGCCAGTACCACCACGTCGGTTTGCAGGAACTCCCGGGCATTCATCGCCAGGTAGCCGATGCCGGAGCTGGCGGAAATGGTTTCCGCGACGATCAACGTCAGCCACATGAAGCCCAGCGCGAACCGCACGCCGACCAGAATCGAAGGCAGCGCCCCCGGCAGAATCACCTGACGGAACAGGCTGAAGCCGGACAAGCCATAACTGCGGGACATTTCCACCAGTGCCGGATCAACGTTGCGGATGCCGTGATAGGTGTTGAGGTAGATCGGGAACAACGTGCCCAATGCCACCAGGAAAATCTTCGCCGACTCATCGATGCCGAACCACAGGATCACCAGTGGAATCAGCGCCAGGTGCGGCACGTTGCGGATCATCTGCACCGAACTGTCGAGCAGGCGCTCGCCCCATTTCGACAGGCCGGTGATGAAGCCCAGGGTCAGACCGATGCTGCCACCGATGGCGAAGCCCAGCGCCGCACGCCAGCCGCTGATCGCCAGGTGAGTCCAGATTTCACCGCTGCGCACCAGGCTGACGCCGGCTTCGATGACGGCGATTGGCGCCGGCAGAATCCGTGTCGACAACCAGCCCGCCGACACCGACAACTGCCACACCGCCAGCAGCAACACCGGCAACGCCCAGGGCGCAAGGTTATGGATAAGTTTCTTCATGGCGCGCCTCAGCTCTGCGACGCGGCTTTGGGGAGGATGTCGTTGGCGACCATCTCACCAAACGGGCTGACGTAACCGGCACTTTTCGGCAATTCCGGGCGCTCGATATCGAGGTGCGGGAACAGCAATTCGGCGACGCGGTACGACTCTTCCAGGTGTGGATAACCGGAGAAGATGAACGTATCGATGCCCAGGTCCGCGTATTCCTTCACGCGGGCGGCCACGGTCGGACCATCGCCCACCAACGCTGTGCCGGCACCGCCGCGCACCAGACCGACACCGGCCCACAGGTTGGGGCTGACTTCCAGGTTGTCACGGCTGCCGCCATGCAGCGCGGCCATGCGTTGCTGACCGACCGAGTCGAAGCGCGCCAGAGAAGCTTGAGCGCGAGCGATGGTGTCGTCGTCCAGGTGAGAGATCAGCCGATCCGCCGCTTGCGCAACTTGTTGCAGATAACCGTGGTCGACGGCGCGAGCGCCTTCGGCGGTGCCGAGGTAATGGCCGTCGCCGTGGGTGGGCAGGAACCAGAAGATATTGAGGCTCATGGAGTGGTCTCCTTAGGGATTCGAATTACTGAGCTTTGGCAACGGCCGCCGGAGGCGTCCAGATCACGTCTTTGATGCTCAGCGGCTTTGGAATCAGCTTGAGCTGGTAGAAGCTGTCGGCGATTTTCTGTTGCGCGGCGACCACTTCAGGCGTGAGGAACAACGCGCCATAGCCTTGGCGTTTTACCGAAGTCAGGGTGATATCTGCCGGCAGGCCGAGCAGTGGCGAGACTTGTTTAGTCACGTCTTCGGGATTGGCCTTGGACCATTCGCCGACCGCACGCACTTCTTCCACGAGGGTCTTGATCACCTCAGGATTTTTCTGCGCATAAGGCTTGGTCGCGAGGTAGAACTGATGGTTGTCGACGATGCCTTGGCCATCACGCAACGTGCGTGCTTGCAGTTGCTGTTCGGCGGCAGCCTGGTACGGGTCCCAGATCACCCAGGCATCGACGCTGCCACGCTCGAACGCGGCGCGGGCATCGGCCGGCGGGAGGAATACGGTCTGGATGTCGGTGTATTTGAGGCCGGCGTCTTCCAGTGCGCGGACCAGCAAGTAGTGAACGTTGGAGCCTTTGTTCAGGACGACTTTCTTGCCCTTGAGGTCCTGCACCGATTTGATCGGCGAGTCCTTCGGCACCAGGATCGCTTCGCTGTGAGGCGCTGGTGGTTCGTAGGCGACGTAGAGCAGATCGGCGCCGGCGGCTTGAGCGAATACGGGTGGCGTTTCACCCGTAACGCCGAAGTCGATGGAGCCGACGTTCAGGCCTTCGAGCAGTTGCGGGCCGCCGGGGAATTCAGTCCATTGCACGTCCACGCCTTGGGCGGCGAGGCGTCTTTCCAAAGTGCCTTTGGCTTTGAGCAGCACCAGGGTGCCGTATTTTTGATAGCCGATTCGCAACGTCTCGGCTTGTGCTTGAGAAATAACGCCGAAGGACACAGCCGCAGCAAACAGAGCGACCAGACCACGACGCAAAATGACAGTGCGCATGGCGCTCTCCTTTTTGCAGTTGGGTTTTGGCTGCACCTGCTTGCCCGTTAGCGGGCCAGTAAGGTGGAGTACATCAAATTCGATTGAGGCTTAAATACTCCAGCGAGCACTCAGCAAACGTTCATTCAACAGGTTCGGATCGATCGGCTTGGGCCGTCGGGCCATGGCGCTGAAAAACAGCTCCAGTGATTCATTCAGTCTTTCTTCCAGCTCCGGTGCCAACTGCGCCTGGACGCTGCCTTCGCCGTAAGCGATCTGGCTGTCTACGGCGAAAATCCCGTGAAGCATTTCCTGGGCTTTCAACGCCGACAGCACCGGCTTGAGCGCGTAATCCACCGCCAACATGTGAGCGATGCTGCCACCGGTGGCCATTGGCAAAACCACCTTGTGGGCCAGGGCGCGCTCGGGCAGCAGGTCCAGCACGGTTTTCAATGCGCCGGAGAACGACGCCTTGTACACCGGTGTAGCGATCAGCAGGCCATCGGCGTTTTCAATCTGCTGCAGCAGGTCGATGACCTTCGGGCTGTCGAAGCGTGCATGCAGCAAGTCTTCGGCCGGGAAGTCCCGCACCTGGTAACTCACCACTTCCACACCTTGCTCCTGCAACCAGCGTTGGGAGCGCTCCAGCAGCACCCCGGAACGGGAGCGTTGGCTGGGACTGCCACCGAGTGAGACGACCAGCATTCAGACGATTCCTTGAGCGGTGTTGGCGATTCGCGGTTTGCGATCTCGCTTTGATGGAAGTGACCTTAACAGGTGATTGTTATATCCATAAATCATATTTATTCATTTGGTTATGCTTTGTAGATCTATGCGAGATGCCTTTCTCCGGGTAAAAAATAGGCCGTAAAAACGGCCTGAAATCCCCTGCTTTGTGGATACGGTTCAATCTGGATTCTGCGGCGCCTGGCCGGCCGTCATCGCGAGCAAGCTCGCTCCCACATTAGAGCGCGCTGTACCTGTGGGAGCGAGCTTGCTCGCGATAGCGATTTCAGCCTCACCGCAGGTGCTGGAGGTTTATCTGTTCGGCTGTGGCGTCAGGCGCAGGTACGGCTTCACCGCGCGATAGCCCTTGGGAAAGCGTTTCTTTATTTCGTCTTCGTCCTTGAGCGACGGCACGATCACTACTTCATCACCGTCCTGCCAGTTGGCCGGGGTGGCCACCTTGTAGTTGTCGGTGAGCTGCAGCGAGTCGATCACTCGCAGAATTTCATGGAAGTTACGCCCGGTGCTCGCCGGGTAGGTGATGGTCAGCCGAACCTTTTTGTTCGGGTCGATCACGAACAGCGAACGCACGGTCAGGGTGTCGTTGGCGTTGGGATGGATCAGGTCGTAGAGGTCCGAGACCTTGCGGTCGGCATCGGCAAGGATGGGGAAGTTGACGAGGGTGTTCTGGGTTTCGTTGATGTCTTCGATCCATTTGTGGTGCGAGTCCACCGGGTCCACGGACAGGGCAATGGCTTTCACACCGCGCTGCGCAAACTCGTCCTTTAGCTTGGCAGTGAAGCCCAACTCGGTGGTGCACACCGGGGTGAAGTCCGCCGGGTGGGAAAACAGCACGCCCCAGCTATCGCCCAGCCATTCGTGGAAACGGAGGGTGCCGGCGCTGGAATCCTGTTCAAAGTCGGGGGCGATATCGCCCAGTCTGAGGCTCATGGTGCTGCTCCTGGTGAGTGCTTGTTGAGGTCAACTGTGCCTGCATTTCTTATTCATTAAAAAGAATAAATATCGATTTGTTTAGATCGTAAATGAATATTAAAAATGTGTTCACTGGACCTCGCCCGCGGTCGGGACGACTATCACCCACAAGGTTCGAGAAGGCCTTGAGTTGCTGCACAAAGAGGGAAATTTCGAGGAAGGTTTACGGGGTGAGCCTGACTTGAAAACGCAAAAGCCCCGCCCGGCGAGATGCCGGGCGGGGCTTTTTTTACGTCGGTTACGCGAGCGCTATTACAACAGCGGAATCGAGTAGCTGACGATCAGGCGGTTTTCGTCCTGGTCGCGTTGGCCCGGGATGTTGGTGCGCCATGTAGCGTTTTTCCACATCAGGCCAACGTTTTTCAACGGGCCTTCCGGTACGACATAACCAACAGTCAGATCGCGTTCCCATTCGGAGCTGCCAGTGCTTGCTGGGGAACGGGTATCGATGTCGTCGCCATGCAAGTAAACCATACCGGCGGTCAAGCCAGGCACGCCAACCTTGGCGAAGTCATACGAGTAGCGTGCCTGCCAGGTACGTTCGCCGGCACGGGCGAACTTGGCGATCTGGCTGTCGGTAGTCAGGTAAGCCGACGAGCCGTCACCCTGGTTCAACCAAGGGAAGTCGCTGCTGCCGTTGCTGACCTGATAGCCGCCACCGAAGGTGTGGCCGGCAACGGTATACAGGAACAGGCCGCTATACAGGTTGTTGTCGACCTTACCTTTACCGGTGCCGGTGCTGTTGTAGTTACCGTTGCTGTAATAGGCCGGAGTGTTGCTGTTCAGACCGTCATCGGAGCTGTTGAAATAACGCAGGTCAGACTTCAACACGCCCGGACCGATCGACCAGTTGTGCACCAGACCCAGGAAGTGTTGCTTGTAGAAGTCTTCCAGATTGCCGTAGTAGTACTGGGCAGTCAGGTCTTTGGTGATCTTGTAGTCGCCACCGGCGTAGATGAGCTTGTTGCTGTTGGCGGTACGCGCGGAAGCGCCGCCGATAGACATTTGTTCATTGTTGCTGGAGTTACGGCCTTTGACGTGCTCGATCTGACCACCGATCAGTGTCAGGTCCTTGATCTCGCCCGAAGTGATCTGACCGCCCTGGAAAGTTTGTGGAAGCAGACGACCGTCGTTGGTCACGATCACCGGCAGTTTTGGCTGCAGGGTGCCCAACTTCAGTTCGGTCTGGGAAATCTTGGCTTTGGCAGTCAGGCCCAGGCTGGAAAAGTTATCCACCGCTTCGCCGTTGGATTCGCTTGGGAAAACGGTGCCGCCATAAGCGGGACCAGGGGTGCCATTGCCGTTAACGTTGCCATTAGTGCCGCCGCCCGAATCCAGACGTACACCCAGCAGGCCGATAGCATCGATACCGAAGCCGACGGTGCCTTGGGTGTAGCCGGAGATGAAGCGCAGGTCGAAGCCTTGGCCCCATTCTTCGTTTCTGCTTGGATCGTTAGTACCGCTACGGTTATCGGTGTTGATGTAGAAGTTACGCAGCCCCAATGTAGCCTTGCTGTCTTCGATGAAACCGGCGGCGCCTGCCTGCTGCGCCATAACCCCTACGGCCACAGCCAGGGCCAAGGTGGACTTGTTCATTTGTTTCGCTCCTATCGTTTCTAATTCTTGAGGTCCTGGGTCGAATGCCCTGGATCCTGAAATGCTCGGTTAGTGCCAGACCGTGT
Source organism: Pseudomonas rossensis (assembly GCF_039888995.1). Lineage (NCBI taxonomy): Bacteria > Pseudomonadati > Pseudomonadota > Gammaproteobacteria > Pseudomonadales > Pseudomonadaceae > Pseudomonas > Pseudomonas rossensis. Next base: position 72,235 of record NZ_JBBWCB010000005.1, read on the forward strand.
GACTACGGCGATGGCCTGACCCCTGTGATTTTGGCCCGCATAATAAACACAAAAAGAATTATTTCATTATTTTTCATGCCATTCAGGAATATAGCTTCGCGCTATTCCCCTGAGTCGGGACACAAGGTATCGGCTCATAAGCCACCCACTTTAGGCGTTTGGCCTAAAAGCCAAAAAGAATAAAAAATTACTAAGTAAGCTCTACTTGGAATAATGAAACACACAAAAAAAGCCTCGCTAGCAGGCGAGGCTTTTTCTAACGGGTTTTACAGGAAGCTGTAGGTGTAGTTGAAGATCAGACGGGTCTGGTCCTTGTCGGCAAGGCCGGCTGCGTCGCCACGGTAGACGCCATGACGCACCGTTGCGCCTAAGCCTTTGAGCGCGCCCTGCTGAATGGTGTAGTCCACCCGCATGTCGCGCTCCCACTCGGACGCATCGCTGCCACCTGTTGCGGATTTGATATTTTCGCCCTTCAAGTAAGCCACGGACGCTTTCAGACCCGGCACACCCGCAGCGGCGAAATCGTAGGTGTATTGACCGAACGTGGTGTTTTCACCTGCACGGACAAAACCGTTGATCATGGCATCGGTGAACAGGTAGAAGCTGGTACCACCGTTACCTTCCGGACGACCATTGCCGTCAACAACGTTGTTTTGGTTCAGGTAGACGAAACCGCCGTCATCATTGACGCGTTGGTGACCAAGCAGGAAGGCGTTACCACCCAAGGTGTAGGTGAACATGGCGCTCCAGGTCTTGTTATCGACCTCGCCCGGGGTCTTGGCGAAACCACCGTTGTTGTTGAAGCGGTAACCGGCGTCGCCGTTCTTGCCATCGGAGCCGCTGTCAAAATAGCGCAGGTCTGTCTTGAAGGACTGTTTGGCGTCGATCGGGAAAACGTGAATCAGACCAAGGAAGTCCTGCTTGTAGTAATCCTTCAGATTCGAGTGGTAGTACTGCAGGGTGAGGTCCTTGGTGACCTTCCAGTCAGCACCGGCGTAACGGAACTGGTTGCTGTCCTGAGTACCGCCAGCCACGGCCAGGCCGGTGGAGTTTGAAGAGGCGCGACCCGCCGAGTGCTCCAACTGACCCAGGTTAAAGGTCACGTTGTCGATTTCCTTCGAGGTGATGGTGCCACCGTCAAAGGTCTGTGGCAGCAGGCGGCTGTCGTTCGCTACCAGGATCGGCATGTTCGGTTGCAGAGCGCCACCCAGGTGGGCTTCGGTCTTCGAGAAGCGGGCCTTGACGTTAGCCGCCGCACGGCTCCACTCGTCCACAGCCGAACCATCGGTGTCGCTTGGGAAGAACGTGTTGTTATTTGCTGGGTGGTGACCTTTGCCGCCGTCCAGATGGATACCCACAAGGGCCTGGGCGTCGATACCGAAGCCGACCGTACCTTGGGTGAAACCGGACAGATAATCGAACTTGAGGCCTTCAGCGGTCTCTCTCTGATCCGTGCCACCGGAATCGCGGTTATCGTCGTTGTAATACATGGTGCGAGAACTGACGGAAGCCTTGCTGTCTTCGATGAAACCGGCGGCGCCTGCCTGCTGCGCTAAAACCCCGACGGCAACAGCCACGCCCAGAGCCAAGGTGGACTTGTTCATTGTTTCGCTCCTCTCGTTTCTAATTCTTGTGTTCCTGGACCCGGGACGTATGCCCAGGCTCCTAAGATCCGCGATTAGCGCCAGACCGTGACTCACAAGTCAATCGTAACTATGTGTGTCTACGACCATGGTCTAACCCCCAATAAATTCGTTCCTTGGCGGGCCATAAACCCAAAAAGAATCACCCAATTTTTTTTCATACCGTTTAGGAATTTAGCTCCGCACTACCCCTTAAGCCGGGACACGGGCGCCGGCTCATAAGCTAATTCCTAAGTGGTATTTGTGAGACTTTTTTTAGATCGATTAGCTTTGATGCATTCACGATCAATCCCTATCGAAAGGCAGCGCCATGACGACCAAACGCGCACTATCCGGCCCAATTGTTACAGTTTGTGTATCGCTAATAATTTCTTTTAGCGCCCAGGCGGCGAACCTCACGGTCGGTTATCAAACCGGTATCGACCCCAGCAAAGTCCCCCAGGCAGACGGACTGTACGAGAAAACCATCGGCCAAAAAATTGACTGGCGTCGTTTCAATAGCGGCCCGGAAGTGGTTACTGCCATTGCTTCCGGCGACGTGCAGATTGGCAACCTCGGTTCAAGTCCGCTGGCAGCCGCTGCTTCGCGCAATCTGCCGATCGTTGCGTTCATTGTTTCCGCTCAAATCAACGCCGCTGAAGCACTGGTGGTGCGTAACGGCAGCGGCATCGATAAACCGGAAGATCTGATCGGCAAGACCATCGCCACACCCTTCGTTTCAACCTCCCACTACAGTTTGCTGGGTGCGTTGAAGCACTGGGGCCTGGATGCCTCGAAAGTCAAAGTGGTGAATTTGCAACCGGCGGAAATCGCGACGGCGTGGAAGCGTGGTGACATCGATGGTGCGTTTGTCTGGTCACCCGCCCTGGGGGAAATTCGCAAGACTGGCAAGACTTTGACCGACGCTGCACAGGTCGGCCAATGGGGTGCTCCGACCTTCGAGGTCTGGGTCGCGCGCAAGGATTACGCCGAGAAGCACCCAGAGGTTGTGGCCAAATTCGCCAAGGTCACGCTGGACTCGTTCGCCGACTATGCCGCGCATAAGGACAGCTGGACTGCTGACTCGGTGCCGGTGCAAAAAATCGCCAAACTGACCGGTGCCAATGCCGTCGATGTGCCGGAGTTGCTGGCCGGTTCTACGTTCCCGGATGCTAAAGCCCAACAGACCACCGCGCTGCTGGACGGCGGCACGGCCAAAGCGATTGGCGAGACGGCGAAGTTCTTGAAGGAACAAGGGAAGGTTGAGACGGTGCTGCCGGATTATTCGCCGTATGTCAGTGTGAAGTTTGTCACCCAATGATTGCTGACGGCTGCTGCGCAGCCGATCGCGAGCAAGCTCGCTCCCACAGGGATCTTTGGCGTTTACAAAACCACTGTGGGAGCGAGCTTGCTCGCGATGGGGGCCCTGCGGTTACAAGGTTTTTTCGAAGATCTTCGAATTACGCTGATAGTTGTACAGCGACGCCCGCGCTGATGGCAGACGCTCTACGCTGCTCGGCACAAACCCACGCTCGCGAAACCAGTGAGCGGTCCGGGTCGTCAGCACGAACAAGGTTTTCAGCCCCTGCGCCCGGGCGCGGGTTTCGATGCGCTCCAGCAGTTCATCTCCACGACCGCCATGGCGGTATTCCGGGTTCACCGCCAGACACGCCAACTCCCCCGCATCCGAATCAGCAATCTGATACAGCGCCGCACACGCGATGATCATGCCTTCGCGTTCGACCACACTGAACTGCTCGATCTCACGCTCCAGCACCTCGCGGGAACGCCGCACCAGAATGCCCTGCTCTTCCAGCGGGCTGATCAAATCCAGCAAACCACCGACGTCTTCGATCGCCGCTTCGCGCACAATCTCGAATTGCTCCTGGGCCACCAGCGTACCGCCACCGTCACGGGTGAACAGTTCGGTCAGCAGCGCGCCGTCTTCGGCGTAGCTGACGATATGACTGCGAGCCACACCGCCGCGACAGGCCTCAGCGGCCGCATCCAACAGCTCAGCCTGATAGTTGCTGCCCAGACGCTGCAGATGCGCCGGCACTTGTTGCGGACGCAACTCACGAACCAGACGACCGTATTCATCGATCAGACCCAGGTCGGCGCCGAACAACAGCAACTTGTCCGCCCCCAGATCGATGGCGGCTCGGGTGGCGACGTCTTCGCAGGCGAGGTTGAAAATCTCACCGGTCGGCGAGTAACCCAGTGGCGACAACAGCACGATAGAGCGCTCATCCAGCAGGCGATTGATGCCCTTGCGGTCGACCCGACGCACTTCGCCGGTGTGGTGATAGTCGACGCCTTCGAGCACGCCGATTGGCCGTGCGGTCACCAGGTTGCCGCTGGCCACCCGCAGACGCGAGCCCTGCATCGGCGATGAAGCCATGTCCATGGACAGCCGCGCTTCGATGGCGATACGCAGCTGGCCGACCGCATCGATCACACACTCCAGCGTTGCGGCATCGGTGATGCGCATCCCGTGGTGGTAATGCGGGGTCAGGCCGCGCGCAGCCAGGCGGGTTTCAATTTGCGGACGGGAACCGTGAACCAGCACCAGTCGCACGCCGAGGCTGTGCAACAGCACCAGGTCGTGGACGATATTGCCGAAGTTCGGGTGCTCCACGCCGTCGCCGGGCAGCATGACGACGAAGGTGCAATCGCGGTGGGCGTTGATGTAAGGCGAAGCGTGACGAAGCCAATTAACGTATTCGGGCATGAACCTGGGCCTGTAATAAATAGCAGCCAAAAAATGGGCGAAACAGAAAACGCACAGCGGGCTGATGGTTATCGTCGGAACAGGCTTGGCGACACGCGCGCTCTCCTCATGAATACGGGTTAAAACACCGGCAATTTATACGCGCTCCCTGTAGGAGCTGCCGAAGGCTGCGATCTTTTGATCTTTGTTTTTAGAAGCAAGATCAATAGATCGCAGCCTTCGGCAGCTCCTACACTGGCATCGCCGTTTTGGCCGGCGTCAGGCAGTAATGTTCAATCAGTTGACGTAATAGATGCACCGTAGGCTGCAAACGTGACATTTCGAGGTATTCCCCCGGTTGGTGCGCACAGGCGATGTCGCCAGGGCCGAGCACCAGGGTTTCGCAGCCAAGACGCTGAAGATAAGGCGCTTCGGTGCCAAACGCCACTGCTTCGGCACGATGGCCGGTGAGCTTTTCCGCGACCCGGACCAATTCTGCATCCTCGGCCTGCTCGAACGGCGGCACTTCGGGGAACAGCGGCGCGTAATCGATCTTCACCTGATGCCACTTGGCAATAGGCTTGAGCTTCTGCAGAATCTCCGCGCGCAGGGCATTGGGGTCCATGCCCGGCAACGGGCGCAGATCAAACTCCAGCGAACACTGACCGCAAATACGGTTGGGGTTATCGCCGCCATGGATGCAGCCGAAGTTCAGGGTCGGCGTCGGCACGCTGAATTGTGGATTACGGAACTCACGCTGCCACAACAGGCGCAAACCGCGCAGTTCACCGATGGCGTCGTGCATGGCTTCGAGGGCGCTGTGGCCAAGGCGTGGATCCGAGGAGTGGCCGCTCTGGCCGAGGATGTCGATGCGCTCCATCATGATGCCTTTGTGCATGCGGATCGGCTTCAGCCCGGTCGGCTCGCCGATCACCGCCGCACGACCCAGCGGACGCCCGGCTTCGGCCAGGGCGCGAGCGCCGGACATCGAGCTTTCTTCATCGCAGGTGGCGAGGATCAGCAGCGGTTGCTTGAACGGCTGATCGAGCAGAGGTATGACGGCTTCGATGGCCAGCGCGAAAAAGCCCTTCATGTCGCAGCTGCCCAGACCCACCCAGCGGCCGTCGACTTCCGTCAGCTTCAGCGGATCGGTCTGCCACAGCGCGCCATCGAACGGCACCGTATCGCTGTGACCGGCCAGCACCAGGCCACCAGGGCCGGAACCGAAACTGGCCAGCAGATTGAATTTACCGGGGCTGACCTGCTGGATATCACAGGAAAAACCCAAATCACCGAGCCACGTTGCCAACAGGTCAATCACTGGACGGTTGGATTGATCGAGGCTGGGTTGGGTGCAGCTGACGGACGGCGCAGCGATCAGCGCAGCGAATTGATCTTTCATGGACGGCAAAAGCATCGCTGACTCCCAACTCCCGATTTGAACTCCATCATAGAACCATCTGGCGACAGGAATAAACCGTCGCGGCGCGTAGGAGGGATGAGTCCTGTACACTGCACGACCTTGGCAGCCACACATTCCCCCCGGCTGCGCTCCCGATCCTGGATTTTCCGGCCATGCAGAAAGAAACCGAAATCAAACTCCGCGTCAGCCGAGAAACTCTCGCTGCCCTGCGCGAGCACCCGCTCCTGAAAAAACGCAACAAAAGTGGCTGGGAACGCCGTGAGTTGATGAACCAGTACTTCGACACGCCTGAGCGCGACCTGGCCCGCGCCAAGGTTGCCCTGCGCCTGCGCCGCGATGGCGAAGAAGTGATTCAGACCCTCAAGACCCGCGGCCAGAGCGTCGCCGGTTTGTCCGAGCGTAACGAATACGACTGGAACCTGCCCAAAGCCAAGCTCGACGTGAAGAAACTCGACGGCGAATGCTGGCCTGAAGAGTTGGCCGAGCTGGACAAGAAAACCCTGAAGCCGATTTTCACTACCGATTTCGTCCGCGAACGCGCGGAAATCGCCTGGGGCCGTGGCAAGACCAAAGTGGTGATCGAAGCCGCACTGGATCTGGGTCACGTGATCGTGGGCAAGCAGAAAGAAGAAATCTGCGAGCTGGAGCTGGAACTGCGCGAAGGCGAGCCGGCCGCTCTGCTGGAACTGGCCGCCGAACTGGCCGCGACCCTGGCCCTGATGCCGTGTGACATCAGCAAGGCCGAGCGCGGTTATCGCTTGTACGACGCCAACAGCTATTCGTTGAGCCTGCCGGCGCCGCAGATCACCGCGGAAACGCCGCTGGACGACGCGTTCGCCGCGCTGAGCTGGCACTTGCTGAGCAGCAGCCAGCGCCTGGCCGAGCAGTATCGCTTCAATGGTCACTGGCGCCTGTTGCAGGACTGGGTCGAAAACCTGGCTGAATTGCGCGCGCTGCTGAGCAGCCTGGGTCAAGCCGCGCCACGTCAGTCGACGCACGATCTGCGCGTCGCGCTGGATGCCTTGCTCGAAGACTGGCGTCCGCTGGTGCAAGCCGGTGTCGACGACGAAGACGTGCGCAAAGCCGCGCCGGAGCAGTTCCTCGAAGAACTGGAAGATCCGCGTTGGGGCTTGTTCTCGCTGAACACTTCGCGCTGGTTGCTGGCCCGCACCTGGGCGGCCGATCGCAACGTCCGTGGCAACCGCCAGGGCGCTGCACAATTGGGCAGTTGGTTGCCGCGTTTGCTGGGCGAGGAAGCGACTTCCCTGCAACTGCAGCGTTATCAGCAACAGCCGGAAGACCTGGCCGAGCAACTGCCGCGCATCGAGCGCATCCAGGCCTGGCTGCACCACGCCCGCAGCGTGCTGGACATCCCGGAAATGGATCGCTTGTACGGTGAGCTGAAACAGCTTGCTCAATTGGCGAACGAGCCGATCACCGATGAATCGCTGGATGCGCGCAAGCAGCAGGCGATTGCGGTGTATCAGAATCGTTCGTGGAAGATGCTTCTGCGTATGTGACACCGCCTTCGCGAGCAGGCTCGCTCCCACATTGGAATGCGTTCCCCTGTGGGAGCGAGCCTGCTCGCGAAGAGGCCCGAACTTTCACCGAAAACATCAGACCGGCAAACTCGTCGTGGACTTTATTTCCGACAACGCCACGATCGAGTTCACCTCCTGAATCCCCGGCACCATCGACAGCTTCTCGAAGAAAAACCGCTCATACGCCTCGATGTCCGCCGTCACAATCCGCAGCAAGAAATCCACCGACCCCATCAGCACATAACACTCCAGCACTTCGGGAAAGCCGCGAATCGCCTCGGTGAATTCGGTGAAGTTCGAACGCCCGTGAGCGTTGAGTTTGATTTCAGCGAAGATCTGCGTGTTCAGACCGATTTTCTTCCGATCGAGCAAGGTTACCTGCCCGCGAATAATCCCCTCCTCCTTCATCCGCTGTATCCGTCGCCAGCACGGCGACTGCGACAGCCCGACCTGCTCGGCGATTTGCGCGCTGGAGAGCGAAGCGTCCTCTTGCAGCAACGCCAGAATCTTGCGGTCGTAGCCATCCAGCTCGCTATGCATAAAAAAACCTTTGATTGATAACTTAACGAATCAAGCAATTCAAATAATCGCCAGTAAGCTCAATCATAGATAAGAAATGCCCGACACCTAATGTAAAAATTCCTCCAGTGATTTTGGAGAACGACCATGCCGCATCTAGAAGCCGTGAACACCCCGCACCCCCGCGCCGATGTCTGGAACGTCAGCAACGCCCACTGCCGTGTTCATTACCAACTGGTGGCCGAGGCCGAACCGGACCTGCTGTGCCGGGCGCTCAACCTGTTTGCTTTGCAGTTTCTGACGCCGCAACAGGTCAACGTGCAGCGAATGGACGATCTGTTGTCGATCGACATCGTGATAGACGGCCTGAGCTGGCACCGCGCCCAAGTGATCGCGGAAAAATTACGTAACCTGATCAGCGTCTGTTCGGTTGAGCTGCAAGCAGCTGATTGCGCGTGGGATGAACCGGCTCAGGCGGCGGGCTGAAAAAACTCGACACGGCTTCGTCGGGTAGTGGCCCAACGGTCTGCGGGTCCGCGACTATCCTTTGCGAACTGTTGTTCATGAGGAGCCCGCATGTCCGTTCAACCTGCCATTCAGGACCGCTGGCTGGATCTCAATGATTTGCTGCGTGAACTGGTCGCCCAAGGCTTTATCAGCCAGGACTCGGCCGAACACGCGCTCAATGCTCGACGCCGTCACGCTGCCAATGGCCAGATGCACCCGCTGGAATTCATCGCCAGCCAACACCTGGACGACCTCAGCCGTCCCGGTAAACACCTCGACCTGGAAAGCCTGACGCTTTGGCTGTCGCAGCAGGCCGGTCAGCCTTATCTGCGTATCGATCCGCTGAAAATCAATGTGGCAGCGATTACGCCGCTGATGTCCTACGCGTTCGCTCAGCGCCACAAGATTCTTGCGGTGTCTATCGACCGCGACGCGGTGACTGTGGCCAGCGCCCAACCCTACGTCACCGGCTGGGAAGCCGACCTGACCCATGTGCTGAAGCTGCCGATCAAGCGTGTGGTCGCCAACCCGGTGGACATCCAGCGCTTCAGCGTGGAGTTTTTCCGCCTGGCCAAATCGGTCAGCGGCGCGACCAACGCCGATCAGCAGATGAACACCCTGGGCAATTTCGAACAGCTGCTCAACCTCGGCGCCAGCGACCAGGAACCGGACGCCAACGACGCGCACATCGTCAACATCGTCGACTGGTTGTTCCAGTACGCGTTCCAGCAACGCGCCAGCGACATCCACATCGAACCCCGGCGCGAACAAGGCACGGTGCGTTTTCGCATCGATGGCGTGCTGCATAACGTCTATCAATTCCCGCCGCAAGTGACCATGGCCATCGTCAGCCGCCTGAAAAGCCTCGGGCGAATGAACGTCGCGGAAAAACGCAAACCCCAGGACGGCCGGGTGAAAACCAAGACCCCGGACGGTGGTGAAGTCGAGCTGCGGCTGTCTACGTTGCCAACGGCGTTCGGCGAAAAAATGGTCATGCGGATCTTCGACCCGGAGGTACTGCTCAAGAACTTTGATCAGCTGGGCTTCTCCGCCGAAGACTTGCGTCGCTGGCAAGACATGACGAGCCAGCCCAACGGCATCATTCTGGTCACCGGCCCGACCGGCTCCGGCAAGACCACCACGCTGTACACCACCCTGAAGAAACTGGCGACGCCGGAGGTCAACCTCTGCACCATCGAAGACCCGATCGAAATGGTCGAGCCGGCGTTCAACCAGATGCAGGTCCAGCACAACATCGACCTGACCTTCGCCGCCGGTGTGCGCGCGCTGATGCGACAGGATCCGGACATCATCATGATCGGTGAGATCCGAGATCTGGAAACCGCTGAAATGGCGATCCAGGCTGCGCTCACCGGCCACTTGGTGCTGTCGACGCTGCACACCAACGATGCGCCGAGCGCGATCAGCCGCTTGCTGGAACTGGGTGTGCCGCATTACCTGATCAAAGCCACGGTGCTTGGCGTCATGGCCCAGCGCCTGGTCCGCACCTTGTGCCCGCATTGCAAGGCACTGCTGACCCTGGGTGAAGAAGACTGGCAAACCTTGACCCGGCCCTGGCAGGCACCGTTGCCGAACAACGCACATCGCGCCATCGGTTGCCTGGAATGCCGCGATACCGGTTACCGCGGCCGCGCCGGAGTCTATGAAATCATGCAGCTGACGGACGGCGTCAAGGCGCTGATCAACCCCGACACCGATTTGCTGGCCGTGCGGCGTCAGGCGTTCAAGGAAGGCATGCGCAGTTTGCGGTTGTCAGGGGCGCAAAAAGTGGCGGCGGGTTTGACGACGATTGAGGAGGTATTGCGGGTGACGCCGCAGAGCGAACAAAAGTAGGCGCGGCCGTCATGGAACTCGATTGGGGGATTGGCAATCCAACGCCGTAGTTAACCCAGTGGAGTCACCCAATATGCGTCTCAAACTTGCTGTCGCTACCATCGCCTTGTTGTCCCTTCCTGTCGGTTCGGCGATGGCCGATAGCTTTTGGCGTAACGTCATCTCGTCCGGTGCGACTACCGGTTCGACCTACCTGACTTTCAAGGATCACAAGCTGATCGTTGCTGCCCAGGACGATGCCGGCAGCTTTGTCGCCAGTGACGGCGGCATTCGCGGCCCATACCTGGAGGCCGCGATGCAGAAAGTCCGCGCCGACAACCCTGGCCTGCAGGCCACGGACATGGAACTGGCGAACGCGATCCTGGCGAAGAATGCCGTTGCTTCGGAATAAGCGTTGTTGCTGAATAAAAAATGCCGCTCTCAATGAGCGGCATTTTTTTGAACCAGAGAAATTGCATAGCTATTTCCTACGTAGGCTAACGCCAAAACACTGACATGCAGACGAGTTTTCACCGACCTACTGATGAAAGCTCTGATATGAGCGCCAGACGTGCGAACTCAAACTTTGTCGATTCGGATTACCCCCACAAGCGAATCGACTCACATGAAAAAACCAGTCTTATCTTTACTTCTGCTGGCCGCCTACAGTCACGTTTCCCAAGCCGAAGGCCTGTACGGCTCGATAAAAATCCAGAGCGTCCAGCAAGAACTTGCCGACGCCCTGCTCACAAGTCCCAGAGTGAACAACCGTACCGTCAGTCCGGAGCGCAACAAAGATGTCGGCGGCTCCGTTGCGCTCGGCTATGAGTTCATAGGTGGCTGGCGCCTGGAAAGCGAGTACACCATCAAGCAGGACTCGGAGTTCAAGAGTTACTGGGCGCCATTCAACGCCAACGTTAACAACATGCAGGTCTCATCCAAGCGCCTGATGTTCAATGCCTACAAGGACTTCCCCTTGACCCAAAGCCTATCGCTGTACGCCATGGCCGGCGCAGGTGTGGCCCATATCAATTCCGAAGGCTACCAGTCCAACCCTTCACGTCGATTTGCCAACAATACCCAAAACAATTTCGCCTACACCCTGGGCGTCGGTGCAGACCTAAAACTGACCCGGCAAATTACCGTCGGCACCGGCTACCGCTATGTCGACATGGGTAAGGTTGAAACCGGCTATAACACCTTCGCCAACCGCATCAATGCACGGGACGAACAGCTAAAGGGCAAGCTTCGAGAGCAGAATCTTTACGTTGAAGCGCGGATGTCGTTCTGATTCATGACTCAAAAAAATGCCGCTCTCCATGAGCGGCATTTTTTTGCTGGAATACAAAACGGTGTGTCAGCGGTAATCATCCACCGGAACACACGCACAAAACAGATTGCGGTCACCGTAGACATTGTCCACCCGGTTCACCACCGGCCAGTACTTATGCGCCTTGGTGTGGGCATCCGGCGTCACCGCCTGCTCGATGGTGTAGGGCCGCTCCCACACCCCGGTGATATCCGCCAGGGTATGCGGCGAACGTTTCAGCGGGTTGTCATCGGCCGGCCAGTTGCCGTTCTGCACCTCGGTGATTTCCGCGCGGATACTCAGCATCGCCCCGATAAACCGGTCCAGCTCTGCCTTCGATTCACTTTCGGTCGGTTCAACCATCAGCGTCCCCGGCACCGGGAACGACATGGTCGGCGCATGGAACCCGTAATCCATCAGCCGCTTGGCGACGTCCTCCTCGCTGATCCCGGTCAGCGCCTTGAGTGGCCGCAGATCAAGAATGCATTCGTGAGCCACCCGTTCGTTACGCCCGGTGTAAAGCACCGGAAACGCCCCGGACAAGTGTTGCGCCAGGTAATTCGCGGCGAGGATCGCCACCTCACTGGCATCCGCCAATTGCGGCCCCATCATCGCGATGTACATCCAGCTGATCGGCAGAATGCTCGCGCTGCCCCAAGGCGCCGCGCTGACTGCGCCGTTTTGCGCCAGCGGCCCGTCAATCGGCACCACCGGGTGATTGGCCACGAACGGCGCCAGATGCGCCCGCACACCACTCGGCCCCATGCCCGGCCCGCCGCCACCATGTGGAATGCAGAAGGTCTTGTGCAGGTTCATGTGGGACACGTCGGCGCCGATGTCCGCCGGGCGCGCCAGTCCGACCTGGGCGTTGAGGTTGGCGCCATCCATGTACACCTGGCCGCCGTGGCTGTGGATAACTTCGCAGATTTCGCTGATGCCTTCCTCGTACACGCCGTGGGTAGAAGGATACGTCGCCATCAGGCAGGCGAGTTTGTCGCCCGCCTCGGCTGCTTTGCCTTTGAGATCATCCAGATCAACGTTGCCCGCCTCGTCGCATTCGACGATCACCACGCGCATCCCGGCCATCTGCGCCGAAGCCGGATTGGTGCCGTGGGCCGAGGACGGGATCAGGCAAATATCCCGCGCGCCCTCATGACGACTCTCGTGATATTTGCGGATCGCCAGCAACCCGGCGTACTCGCCTTGGGCGCCAGAGTTGGGTTGCATACAGATCGCGTCGAAACCGGTAATCGCGCAGAGCCAACGCTCCAGTTCTTCGATCATCAGCGAATAACCGACCGCCTGCTCTTTCGGCACAAACGGGTGCAGGTTGGCGAACTGCGGCCACGTGATCGGGATCATCTCGCTGGTGGCATTGAGCTTCATGGTGCAGGAGCCCAGCGGGATCATCGATTGGTTGAGCGCCAGGTCCTTGTTCTCCAGTTGCTTGAGGTAGCGCAACATCTCGGTTTCGCTGTGATGGGCGCTGAACACCGGGTGGCGTAAATAAGGCGAGGTGCGCAGCAGACCTACGGGAATGCCGGAATCGAGGGCTTCAGCGTCCAGTTCCTCGACGTTAAGCCCATGATCGGCACCGAGGAACACATCAAACAACTTCGCGACGGTGGATTCGTCAGAGGTTTCGTCGAGGCTCAGTCCCAACTGCCCGCGCCCGAGAATGCGCAAATTGATCTGTGCAGCCTGGGCACTTTCGATGATTGCCGTCTGAGTACCACCGACCTCCAGCGTCAGCGTGTCGAAAAAGTGTTTATTAAGGCGGGTGATACCGTGGCGCTCCAGGCCAGCGGCAAGGATGCTGGTCAGCCGATGGACGCGCTGGGCAATGCGTTTAAGCCCTTCCGGACCGTGATAGACCGCATAGAAACTGGCAATGTTGGCCAGCAGCACTTGAGCCGTGCAGATGTTTGAGTTGGCCTTCTCCCGGCGGATATGTTGCTCGCGGGTTTGCAGGGCCATGCGCAGGGCGACATTGCCGCGAGCATCTTTCGACACGCCGATGATCCGCCCGGGAATCGCCCGTTTGTACTCATCGCGACTGGCAAAAAACGCCGCGTGCGGCCCGCCGTAACCCATGGGCACGCCGAAACGCTGGGATGAACCGAACACCACGTCGGCGCCCAACTCCCCCGGCGGCGTCAGTAACAGCAAACTCAGCAGGTCGGTTGCGACACACGCCAAGGCTTGCTGCGCATGCAGATGATCGATCAATGGACGAAGATCGCGGATCTCGCCGTGGGTATCGGGATACTGCAGCAGCGCGCCGAACACCTGGTGCTGTTTCAAGTTATCCACAGTGTCGATGATGAGTTCGAAGCCGAACCCTTCTGCCCGGGTCTGCACCACGGAAATGGTCTGCGGATGACAGTTTTCGTCGACGAAGAACAGATTGCTTCTGGACTTGGCGACACGCTTGGCCAGTGCCATGGCTTCCGCCGCCGCCGTGGCTTCGTCCAGCAACGAGGCGTTGGCCAGTTCCAGGCCCGTGAGGTCAATGGTCAATTGCTGAAAGTTCAACAGCGCTTCGAGCCGCCCTTGGGCGATCTCTGGTTGATACGGCGTGTACGCGGTGTACCAACCGGGATTTTCCAGCACGTTGCGCACAATGACGGTCGGCGTGAGGGTGCCGTGGTAGCCCATGCCGATCAGGCTGGTCCAGACCTGGTTTTGCTCAGCGTAACCGCGCAGTTTGGCCAGCGCGGCTTCTTCGTCGAGCGCGGGCGGCAGGTCGAGCGGCCTGTTCAGGCGGATTCCCGGCGGCACCGTCTGCTCGATCAACTCGACCCGGCTGCCGAGGCCGAGGCTGTCGAGCATCGCCTGTTGCTCGGCGGCATCGGGCCCGAGGTGGCGGCGAAGGAAGGCATTGGGGTCGCGTAACTGGCTCAAGGACGGCAACTGGGACATGACGGGCTCTCTCTTGACTGGCGCTCAACGTCGATGCAACACGGTCAAACCAGCATAGCAGTCGATGTCGCAGTGCCCTTGAACATCAAAAGATCGCAGCCTCGTTTCACTCGACAGCTCCTACATTGGAATGCGATCTTTTGATCCATGATCTGCAAGGCATAAAAAAGCCCCGACAAGTCGGGGCTTTGGGGATGACGCTAAACGCTTACTCGCCGATGGCGGCCTTGTAGCCAGCTGCATCGAGCAGCTTGTCCAGATCGCCAGCGTTGCTTGGCTTGAGCTTGAAGATCCAGGCACCGTACGGGTCGGAGTTGAGCAACTCAGGGTTAGCGCTCAGTTCTTCGTTGATGGCAATCACTTCACCGGCAACCGGGGAGTAGATGTCCGAAGCGGCTTTAACCGACTCCACCACACCGGATTGATCACCGGCAGCAAAGACTGTTCCGACTTCGGTCAGCTCAACGAACACCACGTCACCCAAGGCTTCCTGAGCGTGATCGCTGATGCCCACGGTGACGCTGCCATCGGCTTCGAGACGGGCCCACTCGTGACTTTCGGCAAAACGCAGGTCGGCTGGAATATCGCTCATGTTCTGTGTCCTCAAGAGAATTGTCAGCGGTCGTTGCCCGCCAGAAAAGGTTAGATCAAGGTTTTGCCATGGCGTACGAAGGTCGGTTTGACCACGCGGACCGGGTACCACTTGCCACGGATTTCCACTTCTGCGCGGTCGGCTGTCGCCATCGGCACGCGCGCCAGTGCTATCGACTTGCTAAGCGTAGGAGAGAAACTACCACTGGTGATCTCCCCTTCGCCAACATTGGCGATGCGGACTACTTGATGAGCGCGCAAAACCCCACGCTCCTCAAGGACCAGACCGACCAGTTTGTGCTGCACGCCACCCGCCCGCTCGGCTTCTAAAGCGCTGCGACCGATGAACTGGCGAGTGGCCGGTTCCCAGGCAATGCTCCAGGCCATGTTGGAGGCTAGCGGTGAAACGTCTTGGTGAATGTCCTGACCGTAGAGGTTCATGCCGGCTTCGACCCGCAGAGTATCGCGCGCGCCTAGGCCGATAGGCGAGATGCCCGCGCCCACCAGATCGTTAAAAAATCCTGGCGCTTGACTGGCCGGCAGAACGATTTCCAGGCCATCTTCGCCGGTGTAACCCGTGCGTGCGATGAACCAGTCACCATCGGCCTGGCCTTCGAAGGGCTTGAGCATCTGAATCAGGTTGCCGCGGGACTGGGTCACCAGTTCGGAAATTTTGTGCCGGGCCTGGGGACCTTGAATGGCCAGCATCGCCAGCTCGGAGCGCTCGTTGAGCCGCACCTTGAAACCATCGAGGTGAGCCTGCATCCAGGCGAGGTCCTGATTGCGGGTGGAGGCGTTGACCACCAGCCGATAACCATCCTCGAGACGGTAGACGATCATGTCGTCGACGATGCCGCCGCGCTCGTTGAGCATGGTGCTGTACAAGGCACGGCCAGGGCTGTGCAGACGTTCGACGTCATTGGCCAGCAAATGCTGGAGCCAGGCCTTGGCCTGAGGGCCGCTGACATCGATCACGGTCATGTGGGACACATCGAAAACCCCGCAATCGCGACGCACCTGATGGTGTTCCTCGACCTGCGAGCCGTAATGCAAAGGCATATCCCAACCGCCAAAATCGACCATCTTCGCGCCGAGGGCGAGATGAAGGTCATACAGAGGCGTGCGCTGTCCCATGGGTTTCTCCTTCCGGGCGTGGCGAAGGTGCGGGCCGGTGCTGCACGGGGTGAAAGCCTTGAAATACAAGGCTTCCAGCCGATTTCAGCTACCTGGTCTGTAGGACGGACCGCACCGAATGCCGCGCATTGTAGCCTCAAGGTGTAGGACTGGCACCTAGGCGTTTCGATGCGCCGAACGTCGAATCAATCCGATGACCGGTAACAGCCCGACCAAAACCAGCGTCAAGGCCGGCAACGAGGCCCTCGCCCACTCGCCTTCGCTGGTCATTTCGAAGATGCGCACCGCCAGCGTGTCCCAGCCAAACGGGCGCATCAGCAGGGTCGCGGGCATTTCCTTGAGCACATCGACGAACACCAGCAACCCAGCGCTCAACGTGCCGGGCAGCAATAACGGCAGATACACTTTGAAAAACAGTCGTGGCCCACTGACGCCAAGGCTACGTGCCGCTTCGGGCAAAGATGGCCGTATTCGCGCCAGACTGCTTTCCAGCGGCCCATATGCCACCGCGATGAAACGCACCAGATAGGCCAGCAACAACGCCGACAGGCTGCCCAGCAGCAATGGCTTGCCGGCGCCGCCCAACCAACCCGATAACGGGATCACCAGTTCGCGATCCAGGTAACTGAACGCCAGCATGATCGACACCGCCAGCACCGAACCCGGCAAGGCGTAGCCGAGGTTGGCCAGGCTGATGCCGGTGCGGATCGCTTGGGTCGGGGCCAGACGCCGGGCAAACGCCAGCACTAAAGCAACACTGACGGTGATCAGCGCCGCCATGCCGCCCAGGTACAACGTATGGACGATCAACCCTGCGTAACGCTCATCCAGGTCGAAGCGCCCGCGCTGCCAGAACCACACCATCAGTTGCAGCATCGGAATGACGAAGGCACACGCGAACACCAGAGCGCACCAACTCATGGCCGCCAGCGCTTTGAAACCGCGCAGGTGATACAGCGCCTTGACCCGAGGTCGTTCGTTGCTCGCCCGGTTGGCCCCGCGAGCACGGCGCTCGCCGTACAGCACGACCATCACCACCAGCAGCAACAGGCTGGCCAGTTGCGCGGCGGTGGAGAGGCTGAAAAATCCGTACCAGGTCTTGTAGATGGCGGTCGTGAACGTGTCGAAGTTGAACACCGACACCGCACCGAAATCCGCCAGTGTTTCCATCAACGCCAGCGCCACGCCAGCGCCGATGGCCGGGCGCGCCATGGGCAACGCGACTCGCCAGAACGCTTGCCACGGGGATTGCCCCAGGACTCGCGCCGCTTCCATCAAGCCTTTGCCCTGAGCCAGGAACGCGGTTCGCGCCAACAGGTAAACGTAGGGGTAGAAGACCAGCACCAGGACCAGAATCACGCCGCCAGTGGAGCGCACGCGCGGCAACCTCAAGCCCGAGCCGAACCATTCGCGCAACAGGGTTTGCACGGGGCCGGCAAAATCCAACAGGCCGACGAAGACGAATGCCAGCACGTAAGCGGGAATGGCGAATGGCAGCATCAGCGCCCAGTCCAGCCAACGCCGACCGGGGAATTCGCAGAGGCTGGTGAGCCAGGCGAGGCTCACACCCAAGAGCGTCACGCCGATACCGACGCCGAGTACGAGGGTCAGGGTATTGCCCAGCAGGCGCGGCATCTGGGTATCCCAGAGGTGGGACCAGATTTGATGATCGATGGCTTGCCATGACAACAGCAAAACGCTAAGTGGCAGCAGGACCAGCGCAGCGATGGCGAAGACCAGGGGGTACCAGCGGCGTTGGGCGGGGTGGGCCAATGAAAAGCTCTCTGCGGTGAAACAATGAAATGTACGTTAAACGCAAAAAGATCGCAGCCTGCGGCAGCTCCTACATTGGGATGCGGTACACCCGGTAGGAGCTGCCGCAGGCTGCGATCTTTTGCTCTTTAAAACAGCAGAGTCAGTTCCAGCCCGCCCGATCCATCATCCGAATCGCTTCAGCCTGACGCTTGCCGGCAATTTCCACAGGCAAGGTATCGGCGACAAACTTGCCCCAGCTCGCCACTTCTGCAGATGGCTGAACCGCAGGGTTGGCCGGGAACTCCTGGTTCACGTCAGCAAAGATCTTCTGTGCTTCAGGTGTGGTCATCCATTCCACCAAGGCCTTGGCCGCTTCCGGGTGCGGGGCGTGTTTGGTCAGGCCGATGCCCGACAGGTTCACGTGCACGCCACGGTCGCCCTGGTTCGGCCAGAACAACTTCACCGCCAGGTCAGGCTTCTGCTTGTGCAGACGACCGTAGTAGTACGTGTTGACGATACCGACGTCGCATTGACCCGCGTTGATTGCCTCCAACACCGCGATGTCATCCGAGAACACATCAGTGGACAGGTTACTCACCCAACCCTTGAGAATCTTCTCGGTTTTGTCAGCGCCGTGGACTTCGATCATGGTGGCGGTCAGGGACTGGTTGTAGACCTTCTTCGCCGTGCGCAGGCACAGGCGGCCTTCCCAGTTCTTGTCGGCCAGACCTTCGTAGGTGGTCAACTCACCGGGTTTCACCCGATCGGTGGAGTAAGCGATGGTCCTCGCCCGCAGGCTCAGGCCAGTCCAGGCATGGGCGGATGAGCGGTATTGCAGCGGGATGTTGGCGTCGATCACCTTGGAGGTGAACGGTTGCAGGATGCCCATTTGCTCGGCCTGCCAGAGGTTGCCGGCATCGACGGTCAGCAGCAGATCCGCGGTGGCGTTCTCGCCCTCGGCCTTGATCCGCTGCATCAGCGGCGCTTCCTTGTCGGTGATGAACTTCACCTGCACGCCGGTTTTCGCGGTGTAGGCATCGAAGACCGGTTTGATCAGCTCGTCGATACGCGAGGAGTAAACCACCACCTCGTCAGCGGCCTGGGCAGCAGCGCTGCCAATCAGGGTCAGGGCGAGCGCGGTCAGTAGACGCTTCGGTATCAACATGGGAGCGATCTCTCGGTTGAAAAAGTAAGGGCAAATGATATGGACTCACATTTACCTTCTCAATCGAACAGTTCGCGGAGGCGTTACCAGATGTTGCACCGCTGGAAATTTGCGGTGAATGTACCGGCCTCATCGCGAGCAAGCTCGCTCCCACAGGGGATCTTCAGTGTTCACAAACCCAATGTGGGAGCGAGCTTGCTCGCGATGGGGCCACTAGCCACACAGAAAACCTCAGGCCTTGGCGAGTGCCGGCAGATCCCCGGTCAACCCCAGCGCCTCACGCACGAACAGAGCCTTGGCTTCGGGCATTTGGTCGACCATCTTTAACCCGGCATTGCGCAACCAGCGAATCGGCAACGGATCAGCCTGAAACAGGCGCTCGAAGCCTTCCATCGCCGCCATCAACGCCAGGTTGTGGGGCATGCGTCGACGTTCGTAACGGCTGAGCACTTTCACATCCGCCAGACGCTCGCCACGCGTGGCCGCTTGCAACAGCACTTCCGCCAGCACGGCGGCATCGAGGAAACCAAGGTTCACGCCCTGCCCGGCCAGCGGGTGAATGGTGTGCGCCGCATCACCGATCAACGCCAAACCTTCAGCCACATAACGCTTGGCATGACGCTGCCGCAGCGGTACGCACAGACGCGGATCGGCGCTGAGCACCTTACCGAGTCGGCCTTCGAAGGCCCGCTCCAGCTCTTTGCAGAAACCGTCGTCATCCAGCGCCATCAGGCGTTCGGCTTCGCTCGGGGTGGTCGACCAGACGATCGAACACCAATCCTGCTGACCGTCACGCTCCAGCGGCAAAAACGCCAGCGGACCGTTGTCGGTGAAGCGCTGCCAGGCAGTCATTTGATGCGGCTTGGCGCTGCGCACGCTGGTGACAATCGCGTGGTGCATGTAGTCCCACTCGCGCGTCGCCATGCCGGTCAGACGCCGAACGGCGGAATTAGCGCCATCCGCCGCGATCACCAAAGGTGCGCGCAAGGTGCGGCCATCGGCCAGGGTCAGCAGCCACTCGTCGCCGGAGCGACGCATTTGCTCCAGGCGCGCGTTGGCCAACATTCCAAGATCGCAGTCGTGCAAGCGGTCGAGCAAGGCGTCCTGAACCACGCGGTTCTCGACGATATGCCCCAGCACGTCGGCATGCACACTGGTCGCCGAAAAGTGGATTTGCCCGGTGCCGCTGCCGTCCCAAACGTGCATGTCGGTGTAGGGGCTGCTGCGCCGATTGGCGATGCCGTCCCAAACGCCCAGACGCTCAAGAATCCGCTGGCTGGCCGTTGACAAGGCACTGACTCGCGGCTCGAACGAAGCCTGCCCATCGAAGGGTTTGACGCTCAGGGGGCTGCCGTCCAGCAGCAGGACTTCCAGCCCGCTGTCCTGCAACGCCAGCGCCAGGGTGCTACCGACCATTCCGGCCCCGACAATCAGCAGATCTGCGCGCATTTCCATGCTTTAAGCCTGTCTCGCTTGCGGCTTGAGCCGCACGTAAAGGGTTTTTCCGACAATGTACCGGTGACCGAGGTTCTCCAGCAGCATCAGCATGAAAAACGGATCGACCATCGAGTCGAGTCTTGCAGTCAGCCACTTAAGCATCGGGACGCGCACCCAAACCCATGGCCTGTCGCGCGAACCAGCGTTTGGCCGGCGGCAACAGATCGAGACCGAGCAGACCGATGTTACGGCCCAGGGACACCAACGGTTGAGTGCTGCCAAACAAACGGGTGACCTGATCGGAGAAACCCACTGTCAGGTTCTGATCCAGACGCTGACGCTCGCGGTAAGCCTGCAAGGTCGCAAAGTCGCCGGGAGATGTTTCGCTGGCCAGCAGCGCATCCGCCAGCGCTTGAGCATCACGCAGGGACAGGTTGAAACCTTGCCCTGCAATCGGGTGCAGGCTGTGAGCAGCGTTGCCGAGAATCGCCAGATGCGGACGCACCTGCTCTTCGGCTTCGATCAATGTCAGCGGGTACAAGTGCCGCGCGCCAACCTGCTTCAAAGTGCCGAGGCGATAACCGAACACGCCTTGCAACTCGCTGAGGAAGCTCTTTTCATCGAGGGCCGCCAGCCGTTGCGCGTCCATGCCCAATCGAGTCCAGACCAGTGCGCAGCGGTTTTCCGGCAACGGCAACAAGGCCATCGGCCCGTCATCGGTGAAACGCTCGAAGGCCATGCCGTTGTGCGCTTCACTCGGCGTGATGTTGGCAATCAACGCGCTCTGGTTGTACGGGCGCTTTTTGATACCGATCCCCAGTTGCTCGCGCAGGCCGGAACGGCCGCCATCAGCCAGCACCGCAAGATCGCATTCCAGAGTGATTTCGTCGTTGAGGGTCAGGCGATATCCATCGATCAGCGGCTCCATGCGCGTGACTTCCGCCGGGCAACGCCAGCTGATCACGTCCTTGTCCAGACCTTGCCAGAGGCATTGGCCAAGCCAGGCGTTTTCCACCACGTAACCCAGCGCCGGCACGCCCTCTTCCATCGCCGACAGTCGCGCGGTGGAGAAGCGTCCACGGTCGGAGACATGAATCTGCTTGATCGGCTCTGCGCGGCGGGAGATTTCCTGCCACACGCCCAACCGTTGATAAATCTGCTTGGCGCCGTAGGACAACGCCGAAGAACGGGCGTCATAGCTCGGTTGATAAGTATCGCCGGGGGCAAACGGCTCGATCAGCACGATCTTCCAGCCACGAGCCTTGGCTCCGGCCTGCAGTGCCAACGCCAGGCTGGCGCCGACCAGACCACCACCGATGATTGCCAGATTGACTCGACTCATGCCGCTTGTGTCCGCGCGGCGGCCATCAAGGCCTCAATCTCGGCGACCGTTTTCGGTACGCCTTTGGTCAGGATTTCACAGCCGCTTTTGGTGACCACTACGTCGTCCTCGATGCGCACGCCAATGCCGCGCCATTTCTTCGCTACGTTCTGGTTGTCCGGGGCAATGTAGATGCCCGGTTCCACAGTGAGCGCCATGCCGACTTCCAGCACACGCCATTCGCCGCCGACCTTGTATTCGCCAACGTCATGTACATCCATGCCCAGCCAGTGGCCGGCGCGGTGCATGTAAAACGCTTTATAGGCTTCGCTGGCGATCAACTCGTCGACGTCGCCCTGCAACAGGCCCAACTTCACCAGACCGGCAGTAATCACCCGGACTGTGGCTTCGTGGGCCTGATTCCAGTGTTTATTCGGGGCGATTTCGGCAAACGCGGCTTCTTGCGACGCCAGCACCAGCTCGTAGATCGCCTTCTGTTCCGCTGAATACTTGCCGTTGACCGGCCAGGTACGGGTGATGTCGCTGGCGTAGCAGTCGATCTCGCAACCGGCATCGATCAGCACCAGATCGCCGTCCTTGAGCACCGCGTCATTCTGCTGGTAATGCAGGATGCAGCTGTTGCGCCCAGCGGCGACGATCGAACCGTAGGCCGGCATTTTCGCCCCGCCCTTGCGAAATTCGTAGTCGAGCTCGGCTTCGAGGCTGAACTCATGCAGCCCCACACGACTGGCCTGCATCGCGCGGATGTGTGCCTGTGCGGAAATCCGTGCGGCTTCGCGCATCACCTTCACTTCTGCCGCCGATTTATACAGGCGCATATCGTGAAGCAGATGATCCAGGGCAACGAATTCGTTCGGCGGCTGGGCGCCAAGGTGCGCTTTAGAGCGGATCACGTTGATCCAGTCCATCAGGTGCCGGTCGAATTCCGGGTTGCTGCCCATGGCCGAATACACCCGGTCGCGACCTTCGATCAGGCCTGGCAGGATGTCGTCGATGTCGGTGATGGGGAAGGCGTCGTCGGCGCCAAAGTCGCGAATCGCGCCTTCCTGCCCGGCGCGCAGGCCGTCCCACAACTCCCGTTCGGCATTGCGTTCACGGCAGAACAGTATGTATTCGCCATGTAAGCGCCCAGGCATCAAAACGATGACCGCCTGAGGCTCGGGAAAACCGCTGAGGTACTGGAAGTCGCTGTCCTGACGGTAGACGTGCTCGACGTCACGGTTGCGGATCGCAACGGCGGCGGCGGGCAGGATGGCGATGCTGTTGGGTTCCATCTGCGCCATCAGGGCCTTGCGGCGACGGCTGTATTCCGATTTCGGGATATGAATCATGGGCAGATGGCTTTCCCTGGCACGCGATTAATGCAACGACGGTTTGGCGGCAGCCGGCGCGTCCGGCTTTTTGTTTTCGGTGAACAGCAGCAGCGGCGCGACGCGTAGGTACTCCATCACTTCCATGTAATCGCTTTCGCCGTCGTCGGACTCTTCCAGGGCGTCTTGCACCTGTGAAATAGCCGCCAGGTCCTGAAGTACTTCGGTGGCCTCGGTGCTCAGCATGCTGCTGTCACGGCAGTTCAGGCCAAAACCGCTGAGGAAACCTTGGCACCATTGGCCCAGTGCGGCGGCGCGGTCGGCCAGTGGCTCGTCATCGGTCGGCAGCAGCAGAACGACGGTCACGTCGTCGCCGGTGAGCTCGCCCTTGACCATCTCCTGCAAGCCGATCAAGGCGTTGCGAACATTATCCTGCGGCTCGCTTTCGAGCAGCTCGGCGGCGTCAATCAGCCAGCCTTCGGCATCGAAGCCGGCACCGGCGCAACTGCGACCGAGCAGCAGGCCATGCAGTTCGGCAGGCGAGACGTTATGACCGCTGGAAGTCAGCAGGGTGGCGAAGGCTTGGTACGGGGAATTCTGAATGGGCATGGGCAGCTAGGCGCCAGACGGCGCTATGTCTAGAATGAAGGCCTTGTATCCTACATCGACAGACTCGCCAAGACTATTAAAGGCTGTCCGCCAGCTACCACTCATCAAGCACAATTTAAGTGGACACAATGGAAGACACCGACCTGCAAGCGCTGATGGCCAGACTCGAACTGCTAATTAGCCGCGTCGAGCAACTAAAGAGTCAAAACGGACTCCTATTAGCTCAGGAAAAGACCTGGCGCGAGGAACGCGCTCACCTCATTGAAAAGAACGAAATCGCCCGGCGTAAGGTCGAATCAATGATTTCGCGCCTCAAGGCCCTGGAGCAAGACTCATGAGTTCAAGCAATAGCGTTACCGTGCAGATCCTCGATAAAGAATATTCGATCATCTGCCCGCAGGAAGAGCGCAGCAACCTGGTGAGCGCCGCCCGTTACCTGGACGGCAAGATGCGCGAAATCCGCAGCAGCGGCAAAGTCATCGGCGCCGATCGCATCGCCGTGATGGCCGCCCTGAACATCACCCACGATCTTCTGCACAAGGAAGAACGCCCGGATGTGCAGGCCAGCGGCTCGACCCGTGAGCAGGTTCGCGACCTGCTGGATCGCGTCGATCTGGTGCTCGCCACCGATCCGGACGTCACCAAGGGCTGAAACGCGAAACCGCTTGGGGTATACTCGCAACACTCCCTGGGGTGCTTGCCAGTTGGCGATGTCCCTGAGCCGATTTGCTATACCCTGGAGGTTGCACGTTGGGCTGGTGTGCATGTCCGCTAGACGGAAAGCCTTAAAGCCTACTGCATCTTCCACCTTGAACTTTCGGGTTCAAGGGCTAAGTCGACAGCGGTACATCCGGGGAGCCTGATTCCAGTCCGATGCCGGTTTAAATACCGGCATCGGCTTTTTTACGGGTACGCTTTATGTACCCGTACTGCCGAAGCCCGAATTCATGACCGAACCTGCGCTGCTGCCCCGCCCGCAACTTCGACGCATGCTGCGCAAGGCCCGCCGCGCCCTGACTCCCAGTCAGCAACGCCAGGCCGCTCGCGGGCTGTACAAGCAATTGGCCCAGCAGCCGCTGTTTCGCCGCGCAAAACATATCTCTCTCTATTTGCCCACTGACGGTGAAATCGACCCGCGTGTTTTGCTGCGTGCGGCTCAACGTCGGGGCAAGGCGACGTATCTGCCGGTGCTCAGCGCCTGGCCTCGAACCAAAATGGTGTTCCAGCGAATTCGCCCCGGCGAAAAACTGAAACCCAACCGCTTCCGTATTCTCGAACCCAGGCACAACCTCGCCCGGCAACGCAAAGTCTGGGCGCTCGATCTGGTGCTGTTGCCATTGGTGGGGTTTGATGATGTCGGCGGACGCCTGGGCATGGGCGGCGGTTTCTATGATCGAAGCCTGGCGTACCTGGCACGACGTAAAAACTGGCGCAAGCCGACGCTATTGGGGCTGGCCCATGAATGTCAGAAGGTCGAACGATTGGCTCAAGCGAGCTGGGATGTGCCGTTACAGGGAACGGTGACAGACAAGGCGCGGTATTTCGCCGGCTAGACGCCACTGGAATCAGCGGCGTCCGAAGAGATTCAGCGCTTGAAGGCCGAAGGCTGCTGTTGCTGTTGCTGTTGCTGTTGCTGCGCGATTTCGATCGGAGCGTCAGTCTTGTTGCTCCACAGGCTTTGGGCATAGCCAGTGGTCACGACGCCGAGGCCGAACAAAATAACCAAAATCCATAGTAAATCCGGTTTGCGTTTCATCGATTGCCCCCCAAAGGCACATCAACACGATGACAGCAGCGGTTTCCGTTGTAGGTGTAGGCCGTGCAGCAGCGTCAAGCTTAGAAGGCCGGCATTTTGCGACAACGTGAACCGACACGCAAACGCTGGCGTCAACCGACCGTCGGTTTGTCATAAAATTCCCCGACAACTTGCCCACCCACTTCGCAAGGAGCAAAAACCATGGCTTATTGGCTGATGAAATCCGAGCCCGACGAGCTCTCGATCAAGGGCCTGGAGACGCTTGGCAAGGCGCGCTGGGACGGGGTTCGCAACTACCAGGCGCGTAATTTTCTGCGGGCCATGGCCGTGGGCGACGAGTTTTTCTTCTATCACTCCAGCTGCCCCGAACCGGGGATCGCCGGGATCGGAAAGATTGTCGAAGCCGCGTATCCGGACCCGACGGCGCTGGAGCCGGAGAGTCATTACTACGATCCGAAGGCCACGGCAGAGAAAAACGCCTGGAGCGCGATCGATGTCGCGTATGTCGAGACGTTTCCCAAGGTGCTTAAGCTGGATTACCTGAAACAGCAGGCGGCGCTGGCCGAGATGCCGCTGGTGCAGAAAGGTTCGCGACTGTCGGTGATGCCGGTGACAGCCGAGCAGTGGGCGGCGGTGATTGCATTGCGCTGACGGACGCCAAAAGATCGCAGCCTCCGGCAGCTCCTACAGGAAACCGCGCTCGGCGTAGGAGCTGCCGAAGGCTGCGATCTTGGCAATCAATCAGACAAACCAAGACTCACTGGATAATGAGGTTGTTGAACAACAGATCCTCAACCACCGGTTTGCCGGTTTCGTCGTTCATGATTTGCTGGGTCTGCTTCAGGGCTTCCTGACGCAGCTTTTCCTTGGCCTCGACGTTGTTCATCGCTTCAGTGGTCTGCTGGGCAAACAGCGCCACCAGTTGATTACGAATCAACGGTTCGTTGGCTTTCACCAGTTTGGTCGCCTCATCACCGGTCACTCGCAACGCCACATCGGCCTTGTAGACCTTGAGCTTCGGCGTCCCGTCCAGCCCGTAGTTGCCCACGAACGGCGGGCTCAGGGTGATGTAATTGACCTTCGGAGCTGCACCTTCTTTGGCTTCTTCGGCCATCGCTGCCACAGGCAGAGACAGGGCCAGCAACAACATGATCCACGCTTTCACAATTCGCTCCTTATCCGGTTTGCGGCCTAGCATAACGACCCGCCGCTCAAGCACAAGCTTATGGCTGACTATCAGGGCCGGGCATGCTCGTTGACCCATCGACTCACACACCTACACTTATCGGCCATCACTCCCAAAGGAATAGCCCTGATGAAAGCCGTGCTGTGCAAAGCCTTCGGCCCTGCCGAATCGCTGGTGCTGGAAGATGTCGCCAGTCCTGTCGCGAAGAAGAATGAAATCCTGCTGGACGTGCACGCCGCCGGGGTGAATTTCCCGGACACGCTGATCATCGAGGGCAAATATCAGTTCAAGCCGCCCTTCCCGTTTTCCCCGGGCGGCGAAGCGGCTGGCGTGGTCAGCGAAGTAGGCGAAAAGGTCAGCCACCTCAAGGTTGGTGATCGTGTCATGGCGCTGACCGGCTGGGGCAGTTTTGCCGAACAGGTCGCGGTGCCGGGCTACAACGTGCTACCCATCCCGCCATCGATGGACTTCAACACCGCCGCCGCGTTCAGCATGACTTACGGCACGTCGATGCACGCGCTCAAGCAACGGGGCAACCTGCAACCGGGTGAAACCTTGCTGGTACTCGGTGCTTCCGGCGGTGTCGGTCTGGCCGCCGTGGAAATCGGCAAAGCCATGGGCGCCCGCGTGATCGCCGCCGCCAGCAGCGCCGAAAAACTCGCGGTGGCCAAGGCTGCCGGTGCCGATGAGCTGATTAACTACAGCGAAACCAGTCTCAAGGACGAAATCAAGCGCCTGACCGATGGCCAGGGCGCCGACGTGATCTACGATCCGGTGGGCGGCGACCTGTTCGACCAGGCCATCCGTGCCATCGCGTGGAACGGCCGCCTGCTGGTAGTCGGCTTCGCCAGCGGACGCATTCCCGAACTCCCCGTGAACCTCGCGTTGCTCAAAGGTGCAGCGGTGGTCGGCGTGTTCTGGGGCTCGTTCGCCCAGCGCCAGCCTCAAGACAACGCGGCGAACTTCCAGCAATTGTTTGGCTGGTTTGCCGAAGGCAAGTTGAAGCCGCTGGTGTCGCAGGTGTATCCACTGAGCAATGCGGCGCAGGCGATCAATGATCTTGGCCAGCGCAAAGCGGTTGGGAAAGTGGTGGTTCAAGTTCGCTGAGCCCAGTGCAGCGGTCTGGACTTCAAATGAAGTTTTCCAGACCGCTTTTTATTGTCCGGCACTAAAGCAACTTCCGAATATCCTCCGGCAGCAAACTCATGTACTTGCGGACAGGGCTCGCCCGGCAATCCCTGACGATTTTCGGTACCCGCTTATTCAGTTTGTGACTGAGAACAGGACGCCACGACTTCCCATTCATACGAAGGACATTTCCCAAAGCCTCGTCCTACCCTGGACCGAAATGCGGCATGTAGACCTGCAAGTAACGTTTCCCACAACGCCCTACATTTATACCTGAGCGACATGTTCATAAAAGAACATGCAATCTTCAGCATTTCCGCTATTTGGCCGATGCGAACCGGTGCTATTTTCGGTAACGAAACTGTAACATTCGCATCCGCAGTCAAAACAAGAAATCTGGAGCTCTTGAATGTTTGCTTTCTTTCGTCCTGCCGCACATCAGGCTCCATTGCCTGAAGAAAAAATAGACAACACCTACCGACGCCTTCGCTGGCAGATCTTCGCCGGCATTTTTATCGGCTACGCCGGCTATTACCTGCTGCGCAAAAACTTCTCCCTGGCCATGCCCTATCTGATCGAAGAGGGCTATACCCGCGGTGAGCTGGGCCTGGCGCTGTCGGCCATCGCCATTGCCTACGGCCTGTCCAAGTTCCTGATGGGCATCGTGTCCGACCGTTCCAATCCGCGTTTCTTCCTGCCCTTCGGCCTGTTGGTATCGGCCGGTGTGATGTTCATTTTCGGCTTCGCGCCCTGGGCGACGTCCAGCGTGACCATCATGTTCATCCTGCTCTTTATCAATGGCTGGGCTCAGGGCATGGGCTGGCCACCGAGTGGGCGGACGATGGTGCATTGGTGGTCGCAGAAGGAACGCGGCGGCGTAGTGTCCTTGTGGAACGTGGCGCATAACGTCGGTGGCGGCCTGATCGGCCCGCTGTTCCTGCTCGGCATGGGCCTGTTCAATGACTGGCACGCAGCGTTTTACGTGCCGGCGGCGGTCGCCATGGCGGTGGCGGTGTTTGCCTTTGTCACCATGCGCGACACCCCGCAATCGGTGGGCCTGCCGCCCATCGAGAAGTACAAGAACGACTACCCGGAAGGCTACGACGCCAGCCACGAAGAAGAATTCAGCGCCAAGGAAATCTTCGTCAAATACGTGCTACGCAACAAAATGCTCTGGTACATCGCCCTGGCCAACGTCTTCGTCTACCTGTTGCGCTACGGCGTGCTGGACTGGGCACCGACCTACCTCAAGGAAGCCAAAGGATTCAGCGTGGACAAAACCTCGTGGGCGTATTTCCTCTACGAGTGGGCAGGTATTCCGGGCACGCTGCTATGCGGCTGGATGTCGGACAAGATCTTCCGAGGCAACCGTGGCCTGACCGGCATGGTGTTCATGGCTTTGGTGACCGTGGCGACCCTGGTGTACTGGCTCAACCCGGCCGGCAACCCGACAGTCGACATGATCGCGCTCATCTCGATCGGCTTCCTGATTTACGGCCCGGTGATGCTGATCGGCCTGCAAGCGCTGGAATTGGCACCCAAGAAAGCCGCCGGTACGGCAGCGGGCTTCACGGGCCTGTTCGGTTATCTGGGGGGTTCGGTCGCGGCCAGTGCAGCGATGGGCTACACCGTGGACCACTTCGGCTGGGATGGCGGTTTCGTGCTGCTGATCGGCGCATGCTTACTGGCGATGGCCTTCCTGGCCCCGACGCTGTGGCACAAACAAGTCGCCAGTCAGAGCCGCGAAGCAATCGCCTGATCGGCCTTTGATTTGCAGCGCTTGAGCCGCGCCTCCAGATTCCGGTCTGGCATGGCGTGGCTACGCAGGGCGTGGGCGGTCTGCTCGACATAATCGCGAGTCGTGCCGTAACGCCCGCAAGCGTTTTCGAACACGTGGCTCAGCACGTGATCCGGCAAGTTGCCCGCATAGCTGGGCAGATGCCGCTCCAATACAAACCCCAACGCCTGAACCTGACTTCCGTCTTCAAGACGGCAGTTGAGCCAGTGTGGGCGATAGGACGGGAATGGCATTTCGCGCTGCCAAAGTGCGTAAAGAGAGGCTTCAAGTTGTTCTTCAGGCAAGCGATAGGCGAAGCCGCTGCAAGAACCACCGCGATCCAGGCCGAATACCAGCCCAGGCACTTCGGGCGTGCCGCGATGTTCGTGGGACCACAAATACAAACCGCGATGGTAGCCATGTACACGACCGCGCACTCGCTCCACCGCTGCGCATTCGGGACGCCAGATCAGCGAACCGTAAGCGAACAGCCACACCGGCCCGCCCTTGTGGCTCGCCATTGTCGACTGCATTGAGCTGAGCAATTGTTCGTGCGTGAGCTGCGGCCCCAGATCGAGCCGCGGAGGGTAAGCCAGATTCAAAAAAGCAGATTCAATGGCGCTCATGGCGATTAGCGTTCAGCTCCCCGCGGGTGAAGAATTACTTAATAGAACGCACCGCTGTAACAATAAGGCACATATGTTTTAAGGCAATTTAAGTGCCATGGCACAGTTCTTAAATAATTGCCTGGATGACATATAACCTACCGGCATTTATATCATTTTATAAATACCGATCGGCTATATAGGGAGTTATAACGATTAAGATCGCGGATCAAGATCGCGGATCAAGATCGCGGATCAAGATCGCGGATCAAGATCGCGGATCAAGATCGCGGATCAAGATCGCGGAGCGTACGCAAACACGTCGGCACGCATCTGATGCGCATCCATCCCGGCTTCGACCAAAGCATCCAGTGTGCCGTAGACCATGGCCGGAGAGCCGCTGGCGTAGACATGCAAGGGTTTCAGATCCGGGAAGTCCTCACACACTGCCTCATGCAGCATCCCGCAGCGCCCCTGCCAGCCGCATTGATCGCTGACGACTTTATGCAGGAATAGATTGGGCAGTTTCAGCCATTCATCCCAATGTTCGATTGCATAAAAATCTTCAGGACGACGCACGCCCCAATACAGATGCACCGGATGTTTGAAGCCCGTAGCTCGGCAATGTTCGATCAGGCTATGGATCTGGCCCATGCCGGTGCCCGCAGCGATCAGCACCAGCGGACCCTCCGGCAGTTCCGCCAGATGGGTGTCGCCGAACGGCATTTCGATCCGCACC
This sequence comes from Pseudomonas rossensis, assembly GCF_039888995.1. Classification (NCBI taxonomy): domain Bacteria; kingdom Pseudomonadati; phylum Pseudomonadota; class Gammaproteobacteria; order Pseudomonadales; family Pseudomonadaceae; genus Pseudomonas; species Pseudomonas rossensis. The sequence goes on from NZ_JBBWCB010000005.1 coordinate 103,155, forward strand.
ATCGGGTTGCGTTGCAACTGGTGGATCAGGCTCAGCGCACTGCTTTCGCGCGCCAGTACATGGATTTCCAGATCGCGCCCGCCATGCGGCGCCGAGGCCAGGGAGAACGCGGATTTCTCACCGTTCTCGCGCTCGATCATCAAGTACTGACCGGCGTGATAACGCAGCGGCTTGCCGGCCGGCGCTCGCAGACGCACACGCCAGGTATCGCCGCCGACGTCCCTGCATTCAATGACCTGACACGACAAGCTGCGCACCGGCAATTCTCCCAGCGCGAGCACGCCATCCCACAGCACGATGCAGTCTTCCAGCGGCTCTGCAATGCAAGTGTAGAACTCGCCATGGTCGCGCACACCGCCTTCCTGTTCGACCCGCCCTTCCACCAGCAGTGCGGCGCACACGTGGCAATTGCCGTTTCGACAGCTTTGCGGGCATTCATAGCCCAGACGCCGCGCGCCATCGAGAATCCGCTCGCCGGGCAGAATCTGTAGCACTGCTCCGGAGGGCTGCAAGGTTACACGCATCAATCTATTCCTAACTGATTCCAGATGGCATCGATCCGCTGGGTAACGGCTTCGTCCTTGACGATCACCCGGCCCCACTCGCGAGTGGTTTCGCCCGGCCATTTATGCGTGGCATCGAGCCCCATCTTCGAACCCAGGCCGGAAACCGGCGAGGCGAAGTCCAGGTAATCGATCGGCGTGTTGTCGATCATCACCGTATCGCGCTTGGGGTCCATGCGCGTGGTGATGGCCCAGATCACGTCGTTCCAGTCGCGTGCGTTGATATCGTCGTCACAGACGATAACGAACTTGGTGTACATGAACTGTCGCAAAAACGACCAGACACCGAGCATTACCCGCTTGGCATGGCCGGGATACGACTTCTTCATGGTCACGATGGCCATGCGGTACGAGCAGCCTTCGGGCGGCAGGTAGAAGTCGGTGATCTCGGGGAACTGCTTCTGCAGGATCGGCACGAACACTTCGTTCAGCGCCACGCCGAGAATCGCCGGCTCATCCGGCGGACGGCCAGTGTAGGTGCTGTGATAAATCGGTTTGATGCGATGGGTGATGCGCTCGACGGTGAACACCGGAAAGCTGTCGACTTCGTTGTAGTAGCCGGTGTGGTCGCCGTACGGGCCTTCATCAGCCATTTCGCCCGGATGGATCACGCCTTCAAGGATGATCTCGGCGGTCGCCGGGACCTGCAAGTCGTTGCCACGGCACTTCACCAACTCGGTGCGGTTGCCGCGCAACAAGCCCGCGAAAGCGTATTCGGAAAGGCTGTCCGGCACAGGAGTCACCGCGCCGAGAATGGTCGCTGGGTCAGCACCCAGCGCCACGGACACCGGGAACGGCTGGCCAGGATGCTTCTCGCACCACTCGCGGTAATCCAGCGCGCCGCCACGGTGACTGAGCCAGCGCATGATGACCTTGTTGCGGCCGATCACTTGTTGACGGTAGATGCCGAGGTTCTGGCGATCCTTGTTCGGGCCTTTGGTGACGGTCAGGCCCCAGGTGATCAGCGGGCCGACGTCGCCCGGCCAGCAGGTCTGCACCGGCAGCATCGCGAGGTCGACGTCGTCGCCTTCGATGACCACTTCCTGGCAGACCGCGTCTTTGACCACCTTCGGTGCCATGGCGATGATCTTGCGGAAGATCGGCAGCTTGGACCAGGCATCCTTCAGGCCTTTCGGCGGCTCGGGCTCCTTGAGGAACGCCAGCAGCTTGCCGATCTCGCGCAATTCGCTGACCGCTTCAGCGCCCATGCCCAGCGCCACGCGCTCGGGGGTGCCGAACAGGTTGCCGAGCACCGGGATGTCATAACCCGTGGGCTTTTCGAAAAGCAGGGCCGGACCTTTGGCACGCAGGGTGCGGTCGCAGACCTCGGTCATTTCGAGCACTGGGGACACCGGAACCTGGATGCGCTTGAGTTCGCCGCGCTTTTCCAGGCCGCTGATAAAGTCGCGCAAGTCGCGATACTGCATGCGTGAGCCTCGTGTTGGCCGTGCCGTTCGGGGGTGGCAGTTTAGCGCCGAACCCCTCTATTCAGAACCACGAACTGCTGGTTCAGCAAAAATCAGATAGCAAAAAGCCGGGTTTCCCCGGCTCTAGTGCCCTTATCGACTTACTTGCGTTTCATCGACAGGAAGAACTCATCGTTGGTCTTGGTCGTTTTCAGCTTGTCGACCAGGAACTCGATGGCAGCGATTTCGTCCATCGGGTGCAGCAGCTTGCGAAGGATCCACATGCGTTGCAACTCGTCGTCGGCTGTCAGCAACTCTTCGCGGCGGGTGCCGGAACGGTTGATGTTGATGGCCGGGAAGACGCGTTTTTCAGCGATGCGGCGATCCAGAGGCAGTTCCATGTTGCCCGTGCCTTTGAATTCTTCGTAGATCACTTCGTCCATCTTCGAGCCGGTTTCAACCAGCGCGGTGGCGATGATGGTCAGCGAACCGCCTTCTTCGATGTTCCGCGCGGCGCCGAAGAAACGTTTCGGTTTCTCCAGGGCGTGGGCATCGACACCACCGGTGAGTACTTTGCCGGAGCTCGGGATCACGGTGTTGTAAGCGCGAGCAAGACGGGTGATGGAGTCGAGCAGGATCACCACGTCTTTCTTGTGTTCGACCAGGCGCTTGGCCTTCTCGATCACCATTTCGGCAACCTGCACGTGGCGGGTTGGCGGCTCGTCGAACGTCGAGGCAACCACTTCGCCGCGCACGGTGCGCTGCATTTCGGTCACTTCTTCCGGACGTTCGTCGATCAGCAATACGATCAGATGAACTTCAGGATTGTTACGCGCGATGTTGGCTGCGATGTTCTGCAGCATGATGGTTTTACCGGCTTTCGGCGGTGCAACAATCAGACCGCGCTGGCCTTTGCCGATCGGGGCGCACAGGTCGATGACACGACCGGTCAAGTCTTCGGTGGAACCGTTGCCGGCTTCCATCTTCATGCGCACGGTCGGGAACAGCGGGGTCAGGTTCTCGAAGAGAATCTTGTTTTTCGCGTTCTCTGGACGATCGTAGTTGATCGTGTCGACCTTGAGCAGCGCGAAATAACGCTCGCCTTCCTTTGGAGGACGGATCTTGCCAACGATGGTGTCACCGGTGCGCAAGTTGAAGCGACGGATCTGACTCGGCGAGACGTAGATATCGTCTGGGCCGGCGAGATAGGAAGCGTCAGCGGAGCGAAGGAAGCCGAAGCCGTCCTGGAGAATCTCCAGCACGCCATCACCGGAGATTTCCTCGCCGCTTTTAGCGTGCTTTTTGAGCAGGGAGAAAATCACGTCCTGCTTGCGCGAACGGGCCATATTTTCTATGCCCATCTGTTCGGCCAATTCGAGCAGTTCGGTAATCGGCTTTTGCTTGAGTTCAGTCAGATTCATATAGGAATGACGTAATCATTTATGGAGGGGGGGGAAATTAAGCTTTTGGCTTAATGAGGCCGCGCCGCAGAGAAGGCGACAGGATCGCGTACTTATTCGAAAAGGAGTGCGTCGGCGACGGCTAGCAGGGGGCAGTGGAGAAACCAGTGCGGGGCCGAATGTACCACCTGAGTTTCGGAGCGTCTAGCCCTGAATAACGAAAAGGCCCCGCAATATGCGGGGCCTTTTAAATGACGCTTTACAACGACGCTTAGATGTTGGCGTCGAGGAAGGCAGCCAGTTGCGACTTCGACAGCGCACCGACCTTGGTCGCTTCAACGTTGCCGTTCTTGAACAGCATCAGAGTCGGGATACCACGCACGCCGTGCTTGGCCGGGGTTTCCTGGTTCTCGTCGATGTTCAGTTTGGCAACGGTCAGCTTGCCTTTGTAGGTTTCAGCAATTTCGTCCAGAACAGGAGCGATCATTTTGCAAGGGCCGCACCATTCAGCCCAGTAGTCGACCAGTACAGCGCCTTCGGCCTTGAGGACGTCGACGTCGAAGCTAGCGTCGGTGACGTGTTTAATAAGATCGCTGCTCATGGAAGTCTCCAGGTTGTAAGCAAAAAAACGTGGCCCATCATAGCCGCCCTTCCCTCGTTCAGGAAGGTGCAGATGATTGAGTCTCGCTATGGTGCCGCATGAGTTTGGGTATAGCCCAAGTCACGAGGTGGCGGGAGCGACGAAGGCAATTCCTGTGCGCAGTGCCGCGTTACGCACATGTTCGTACATGGCCTTCTGCGCTGGGCCGGACGCCCGCCGGGCCAGTGCGCGGAGGATTTTGCGGTGTTCCTGCCAGGTTTCCATGGCCCGCTCTGCCCGGATGAACGGTAGTTTCTGGCTCTCTAGAAAAATGTCGGCGCTGGCCGTCAGGATGCTCAGCATCGCCTGATTGCCGCTCGCCAGCAGAATGCGTCGGTGAAACTCGAAATCCAGTCTCGCCGCGGCCTCGAAGTCGCCGGCCTTCAATTCGATGCGCATGGCGGCGACGTTATCTTCCAGTGCATCGAGCTCGTGAGTACTCAGGGTCACCGCCGCCAAACCGGCAGCAAAGCCTTCCAGGGCATAGCGCAACTGGAAGATGTCCAGCGGCGAGGCCTGGGCCGCGAACGGCCAACTCAGCCCCGCATCACCTCGCGGCAAATCAATCGGCGACTGCACGAACACGCCTTTGCCAGGCTGGATGCTGATCACCCCCAACGCACTCAATGACGACAACGCTTCGCGCAGCGACGCCCGACTGACCCGCAATTGCACCGCCAAATCCCGTTGCGAGGGCAAAGCATCCCCCGGCCCGAAACCTTGCTCGGTGATGAGTTTACGGATGGCTTGCAGCGCCACTTCAGGTACGGCGCGGGAGATCGAGTTCATGGTTTTTCAGCCGAACCAGGCGAATGAGCGGTTAGTTGTAAAGCTATTCGCGACGCCCGGCAAGTCGTGCCCCATGGGGGTTCGGAGATTTTCATGGATGCGCTATCGGGGTGCGAAACGCCGCTCAACTGTTCAGACCAGTAAGACCGATCGACACCAGCAAAACCGTGGCCTCGCGCCCCCAAAACCCGATATTGGCACGGCCCATGCTCTGTCGATCCGCAGAATTCACTTCTCGCCGATTCGGAGATTTGCCATGACCCAGTGTTACAGCGCCCTCCTCGCCGCCCTGTTTGCCAGCCTGATGCTGAGCCAGGCGCCCGCCCATGCCGACGGTCTGGAGGATGTGGTCAAGCGCGGCGTCCTCAAGGTTGCCGTACCTCAGGACTTCCCGCCCTTCGGTTCGGTCGGTCCGGACATGAAACCGCGCGGCCTGGATATCGATACTGCAAAACTACTGGCCGACCAACTCAAGGTCAAACTCGAGCTGACACCGGTCAACAGCACCAACCGCATTCCGTTCCTGACCACCGGCAAGGTCGATCTGGTGATCTCCAGCCTCGGCAAGAACCCCGAGCGCGAGAAGGTCATCGACTTCTCCCGTGCCTACGCGCCGTTCTACCTCGCCGTATTCGGTCCGCCAGACGCTGACATAAAAAGCCTGGACGACCTCAAGGGCAAAACCATCAGCGTTACCCGTGGCGCCATCGAAGACATCGAGCTGACCAAAGTCGCGCCCGAAGGCGTGACCATCAAGCGCTTCGAAGACAACAACTCGACCATCGCCGCTTACCTCGCCGGGCAAGTTGATCTGATCGCCAGTGGCAACGTGGTGATGGTGACCATCAGCGAGCGCAACCCGAAACGCATTCCGGCGCTGAAAGTGAAGCTCAAGGATTCGCCGGTCTACGTCGGCGTGAACAAAAACGAGCCGGCGCTGCTGGACAAGGTCAACCAGATCCTCACCACCGCCAGGACCGACGGCGCGCTGGAGAAGAACTCCCGGACCTGGCTCAAAGAGCCGCTGCCGGCCGATCTCTGATCGTCGTTGCGGAGACTGAACATGGCTTATCAGTTCGATTTCATACCGGTGGTGCAAAACACCGACCTGCTGCTGCGCGGTGCGCTGTTCACCCTTGAACTGACGGCCATCGGCGCAGTGCTCGGGGTGGGTCTGGGCATCGTCGGGGCGCTGGTGCGGGCGTGGAACATCCGCCCGTTCGCCGGCATTTTTGGGGTTTACGTCGAGTTGATCCGCAATACGCCGTTTCTGGTGCAGTTGTTTTTCATTTTCTTCGGCCTGCCGTCACTGGGCGTGCAGATTTCCGAATGGCAGGCCGCGGTGCTGGCGATGGTGATCAACCTCGGCGCCTATTCCACCGAGATCATCCGCGCCGGCATCCAAGCGATCCCCCGAGGCCAACTGGAAGCCGCCGCCGCGTTGGCGATGACCCGTTTCGAAGCGTTCCGCCACGTGGTGCTGCTGCCGGCGCTGGGCAAGGTTTGGCCGGCGCTGAGCAGCCAGATCATCATCGTCATGCTCGGCTCGGCGGTCTGCTCGCAGATCGCCACCGAAGAGCTGAGCTTCGCCGCCAACTTCATTCAGTCGCGCAACTTCCGTGCTTTTGAAACCTACGTCCTGACTACGCTGATCTACCTGTGCATGGCGCTAATGATCCGCCAATTGCTGAACTGGATTGGTCGCCGCTACATAGCCCGGAGCAGCCAATGAGCGATTTCACGTTCTGGGACGTCGTACGCAACCTGCTCACAGGCCTGCAATGGACCCTGGCGCTGTCGCTGGTGGCGTTTATCGGTGGCGGACTGATCGGCTTGCTGATCATGGTCATGCGCATCTCGAAAAAATCCCTGCCCCGCAGCTTCGCCCGCACCTACATCGAACTGTTCCAGGGCACGCCGCTGTTGATGCAGCTGTTTCTGGTGTTCTTCGGTGTGGCGTTGGCGGGGGTTGAGATTTCGCCGTGGATGGCCGCGGCAGTTGCCTTGACGCTGTTCACCAGCGCCTACCTGGCAGAGATCTGGCGTGGTTGCGTCGAGTCGATCCCCAATGGCCAGTGGGAAGCCTCGTCGAGTCTGGCGCTGAACCCGCTGGAGCAACTGCGTTACGTGATCCTGCCGCAAGCGCTGAGGATCGCCGTGGCGCCGACCGTGGGCTTCTCCGTGCAGGTGGTCAAAGGCACCGCCGTCACCTCGATCATCGGCTTCACCGAACTGACCAAGACCGGCGGCATGCTCGCCAACGCGACCTTTGAACCGTTCATGGTCTACGGCCTCGTGGCCCTCGGTTACTTCCTGCTCTGTTACCCCTTGTCCCTCAGCGCGCGCTACCTGGAAAGGAGACTGCATGCCTCTGCTTAGAATTTCCGCCCTGCATAAATATTACGGCGACCACCATGTGCTCAAAGGCATCGACCTGAGCGTCGAGGAAGGCCAGGTGGTGGCAATCATCGGCCGCAGCGGCTCGGGGAAATCCACCTTGTTGCGCACCCTCAATGGCCTGGAATCGATCAACGACGGCGTGATTGAAGTCGACGGCGAATACCTCGACGCCGCTCGTGCCGATCTGCGCAGCTTGCGACAGAAAGTCGGGATGGTGTTTCAGCAGTTCAACCTGTTCCCGCACCTGACGGTCGGCGAGAACGTGATGCTCGCACCGCAAGTGGTGCAGAAAGTGCCGAAAGCCAAAGCTGCCGAGCGGGCGCGGGAGATGTTGGAACGGGTTGGGCTGGGGGAGAAATTCGATGCCTTCCCGGATCGGTTGTCTGGCGGGCAGCAACAGCGGGTGGCGATTGCCCGGGCGCTGGCGATGTCGCCGAAGGTCTTGCTGTGCGATGAGATTACCTCGGCGCTGGACCCGGAATTGGTCAATGAAGTGCTGAGCGTGGTCCGGCAACTGGCCAAGGAAGGGATGACGTTGATTATGGTCACCCATGAGATGCGTTTTGCCAGGGAGGTTGGGGATAAGTTGGTGTTCATGCATCAGGGCAAGGTGCATGAGGTGGGGGATCCGAAGATTTTGTTTGCCAACCCGCAGACCGCGGAGTTGGCGAATTTCATTGGTACCGTCGAAGCGGCAGGTTGAAGGATCTTTAGTCGCTGGAAGGCCCTTATCGCGAGCAAGCTCGCTCCCACATTGGTTTTGCGCTGCAGCAGGAATTGGGGCAACACAGAACCCTGCGGGAGCGAGCTTGCTCGCGATTGACCGCGAAGCGGTCACCTGCGCGTTGGCGGCAGCGTTTGATCGTGGCACGATGTCGAGGTTATCGACCGAGACCCCCTGACCATGCCGCAATCCCAAGCCAAGAATCTGTCTCTGATCGCCGCAATCGACCTGGGCTCCAACAGCTTTCACATGGTCGTGGCCAAGGCCCAGAACGGCGAAATCCGTATTCTCGAACGTCTCGGGGAGAAGGTTCAGCTGGCCGCCGGCATCGACGATGAGCGTCAGCTCAGTGAAGAATCCATGCAACGCGGGCTCGATTGCCTGAAGCGTTTCGCCCAACTGATCAGCGGTATGCCGACCGGCGCCGTGCGGATCGTCGGCACCAACGCCCTGCGCGAAGCCCGTAACCGTGCCGAGTTCATCCACCGCGCCGAAGAAATTCTAGGCCACCCGGTGGAAGTCATCTCCGGTCGTGAAGAAGCACGCCTGATTTACCTCGGCGTTTCCCACACCCTCGCCGACACCCCTGGCAAACGCCTGGTGGCCGACATTGGCGGCGGCAGTACCGAATTCATTATCGGCCAGCGCTTCGAACCGCTGCTGCGCGAAAGCCTGCAAATGGGCTGCGTCAGCTACACCCAGCGCTATTTCAAGGACGGCAAGATCACCCCGGCCCGCTACGCCCAGGCGTACACGGCGGCGCGGCTGGAGATCATGAGCATCGAACACGCCCTGCATCGGCTGACCTGGGATGAAGCCATCGGCTCCTCGGGCACCATTCGCGCCATCGGCCTGGCGCTCAAGGCCGGGGGACATGGCACTGGCGAGGTCAATGCCGAAGGCCTGGCCTGGCTCAAACGCAAGCTGTTCAAACTCGGCGACGTCGAGAAGATCGACTTCGAAGGCATCAAGCCTGACCGCCGGGCGATCTTCCCGGCGGGCCTGGCGATTCTCGAAGCGATCTTCGACGCGCTCGAACTGCAACGCATGGACCACTGTGAAGGCGCCCTGCGCGAAGGCGTGCTCTATGACCTGCTGGGCCGTCATCATCACGAAGACGTCCGTGAGCGCACCCTCAGCTCGTTGATGGAGCGTTATCACGTCGATCTGGAACAAGCGGCGCGGGTTGAGCGCAAGGCGTTGCATGCCTTCGATCAAGTCGCCGAAGATTGGGATCTGGATGACGGCGTATGGCGCGAACTGCTGGGCTGGGCCGCCAAGGTCCATGAAGTGGGCCTGGACATCGCCCACTATCACTACCACAAGCACGGCGCCTACCTGATCGAGCATTCGGACCTGGCCGGGTTCTCCCGCGAAGACCAACTGATGCTTGCGCTACTGGTGCGTGGCCACCGCCGCAATATCCCCAAGGACAAGTTTGCCGACTTCGGCGATGAAGGCATCAAGCTGATTCGCCTGTGCGTGCTGCTGCGCTTTGCGATTCTGTTCCATCACATCCGCGGCACCCAGGAAATGCCTCAGGTCGTGCTGCAGGCCAATGGCGACAGCCTGGATGTGTTATTCCCGGAAAACTGGCTGGACGAAAACCAGCTGACCCAGGCCGACTTCGGTCTGGAGGCGGAATGGCTGACCCGCGTCGGCTTCGTGCTTAACGTTCGCTGAAATTGAAAAAGGCCTTCTTCGGAAGGCCTTTTTTTGTGTCCGCGATTCGGCAGACGACGCAACCCCCTGTGGGAGCGAGCTTGCTCGCGATAGCGGACTGACCGTCAACATAAATGTTGAAAATGCTGCCCCCATCGCGAGCAAGCTCGCTCCCACAGGTTCATGGCGTTAACGAACGGTCAGAATCGGGCTACCCAAACGCTCCAGCAGCGTGGCCTGCGCGCTACGCGGGTTCTGGTTACCCGTCGGCGTGTTGCGGATGTAACGGCCGTCCGCCTGCAGGCTCCAGCTGTGAGTGTTATCGGTGAGATAAAGCTCCAGCTCTTTCTTGACCCGCATGATCAGCTTCTTGCCCTCCACCGGGAAGCAAGTCTCGACGCGCTTGTCGAGGTTGCGCTCCATCCAGTCGGCGCTGGACAGGAACATCTGCTCTTCGCCGCCATTGAGGAAGTAGAACACTCGGGTGTGCTCCAGGAAGCGCCCGATGATCGAGCGTACGTGGATGTTGTGCGAAACCCCGGCGATGCCCGGACGCAAGCAGCACATGCCGCGCACCACCAGATCGATACGCACCCCGGACTGACTGGCCTTGTACAGCGCCCGGATGATCTTCGGATCGGTCAGCGAGTTGAACTTGGCGATGATGTGCGCCGGTTTGCCGTCGAGGGCGAACTGGGTCTCCCGGGCAATCATGTCGAGCATGCCCTTCTTCAGCGTGAACGGCGCGTGCAGCAGCTTTTTCATGCGCAGGGTTTTACCCATGCCGATCAGTTGACTGAACAGTTTGCCAACGTCTTCACACAAGGCGTCATCCGAGGTCAGCAAGCTGTAGTCGGTGTACAGACGGGCGTTGGCCGCGTGGTAGTTGCCGGTACCCAAATGCGCGTAACGCACAATCTCGCCTGCCTCGCGACGCAAGATCAGCATCATCTTGGCGTGGGTCTTGAAGCCGACCACACCGTAGATCACCACCGCACCGGCCGCTTGCAGACGGCTGGCCAGTTGCAGGTTGGACTCTTCGTCGAACCGCGCACGCAACTCGATCACCGCAGTGACTTCCTTGCCGTTACGCGCCGCATCGACCAGCGCATCGACGATTTCCGAGTTGGCGCCGGAGCGGTACAGGGTCTGACGGACCGCCAATACATGCGGGTCCTTGGCAGCCTGGCGCAGCAGGTCGACCACCGGTGTGAAGGACTCGAACGGGTGCAGCAACAGGATGTCCTGCTTGCTGATCACGCTGAAAATGTTCTCGCTGTTCTGCAGCAGTTTCGGGATCTGCGGGGTGAACGGCATGTATTGCAGCGCTCGCTGACTGTCCAGACCGGTGATGCTGAACAGGCGGGTCAGGTTGACCGGACCGTTGACCTGATACAGCTCGGTCTCGTGCAGGTTGAACTGCTTGAGCAAGTAGTCGGACAGGTGTTTCGGGCACGTGTCGGCCACTTCCAGACGCACCGCGTCACCGTAGCGACGGGAGAACAACTCGCCGCGCAGGGCGCGGGCCAGGTCTTCTACATCTTCGGTGTCGACGGCGAGGTCGGCGTTTCGGGTCAGACGGAACTGGTAGCAGCCCTTGACCTTCATGCCCTGGAACAGGTCATCGGCGTGCGCATGGATCATCGACGACAGGAACACGTAGTTGTCGCCAGAGCCGCCCACTTCTTCCGGCAACTTGATGACGCGCGGCAGCAGACGTGGCGCCGGAATGATCGCCAAACCGGAATCGCGGCCGAAGGCGTCGATACCTTCGAGCTCGACGATGAAGTTCAAGCTCTTGTTCACCAGCAACGGGAACGGGTGCGTAGGGTCGAGGCCGATCGGAGTAATGATCGGCGCGATCTCATCGCGGAAATAGCGGCGCACCCAGGTTTTGATCTTGGTGGTCCAGTGACGCCGGCGGATGAAGCGGACCTGATGCTTTTCCAGCTCCGGCAACAGAATGTCGTTGAGGATCGCGTACTGGCGGTCGACGTGACCGTGCACCAGTTCGCTGATGCGGGCCAGGGCCTGGTGCGGTTGCAGGCCATCGGCGCCGGCCTGTTCACGGGCGAAGGTGATCTGCTTCTTCAGGCCGGCCACACGAATCTCGAAGAATTCGTCCAGGTTGCTGGAGAAGATCAACAGAAACTTCAGCCGCTCCAGCAACGGGTAGGACTCATCCAGCGCCTGCTCCAGCACGCGGATGTTGAACTGCAGTTGCGAGAGCTCGCGATGGATGTACAGGCTGCTGTCATCCAGGCCGGGAATGGCAATCGCTGGCGCCGCAATTGCGGGCTCGGCCACCACCGCGGGAGCAGCAGGCTCCAGTTCCGGCGGGGTTTCGGCGATTTGCTCCACCACAGGTTGAGCATCTTTTACGGCAACTTCAGTGAGTCCTTCGGTATTCATCGAATGTTCCTGGGAGGGCTATTTTTGCTCTCGTAACAATTGAGCAGCACGGACGGCAAAGTAAGTCAGGATGCCATCAGCGCCTGCACGTTTAAAAGCGGTCAGGGATTCGAGGATAACCCCTTCGCTCAACCAGCCATTCTGGATCGCCGCCATGTGCATGGCATATTCACCGCTGACCTGATAAACAAAGGTCGGCACTTTAAATTCTTCTTTGACCCGGTAGAGGATGTCCAGATACGGCATGCCTGGCTTGACCATGACCATGTCCGCGCCTTCTGACAAGTCTGCCGCCACTTCGTGCAGGGCTTCGTTGCTGTTGGCCGGGTCCATCTGATAGGAGGCCTTGTTGGCCTTGCCCAGGTTCAGCGCCGAACCGACCGCATCGCGGAACGGGCCGTAATAGGCGCTGGCGTATTTCGCCGAGTAGGCCATGATCCGCACGTTGACGTGATCGGCCAGTTCAAGCGCTTCGCGGATCGCCTGGATGCGACCGTCCATCATGTCCGACGGGGCCACCACCTGAGCGCCGGCTTCGGCGTGGGACAGCGCCTGCTTGACCAGTGCGTCGACGGTGATGTCGTTCTGCACGTAGCCTTCTTCGTCGAGGATACCGTCCTGGCCATGAGTGGTGAACGGGTCCAGGGCGACGTCGGTGATCACGCCCAGTTCAGGGAATTGCGCACGCAACGCGCGGGTGGCGCGCTGGGCGATCCCGTTCGGGTTCCAGGCTTCGGCGGCGTCCAGAGACTTGAGCTCCGGCGGCGTCACCGGGAACAACGCCAATGCCGGAATCCCCAGCTCGACCCACTTGGCCGCCTCTTCAAGCAACAGATCGATGGTCAGGCGCTCGACGCCTGGCATCGACGCCACCGCTTCGCGACGGTTTTCACCGTCCAGCACGAACACCGGCAGGATCAGATCGTCGACGGTCAGAACGTTTTCACGGACCAGTCGACGCGAAAAATCATCACGGCGATTGCGACGCAGGCGGGTTGCAGGAAACAAACGGTTGGCGGGGGTGAAGCTCACGGCAGACTCCTGAGCCCGCGCTGGCGGGCGAGCGTGACAGTTATAAGCGGCCATTATGACCAACGTATGACAGTTATGTGCATCCCTGCGTCACGTAGCCGCATTCCATTGTCCTTGTAGGAAATGTTCACGTCGAGACACATTTGGACACTTTCATGAATGTTCCCGAAGGGTTAGGCTGCGCGTTCATTTCGCCAGCATCCAGACAATGCTCCAACAATTTCTTCAGGAATTCGGCTACTTCGCCCTCTTTCTCGGCACGTTTTTCGAAGGCGAAACCATTCTGGTGCTCGCAGGCTTCCTCGCGTTCCGCGGATACATGGACCTCAAAGTGGTCATGATCGTGGCGTTCCTCGGCAGTTATGCCGGTGATCAGCTGTGGTATTTCCTGGGGCGCAAGCACGGCCGCAAGTTGCTGGCGCGCAAACCGCGCTGGCAATTGATGGGCGACCGGGCGCTGGAACACATCCGCAGGCACCCGGACATCTGGGTACTGAGCTTCCGCTTTGTCTATGGCCTGCGCACGGTGATGCCGGTGGCGATCGGCCTGTCGGGCTATCCGCCGGGACGTTATCTGCTGCTCAACGGGATTGGTGCCGCGATCTGGGCCGCGGCGCTGGCTGCCGCCGCCTATCACTTCGGTGCGGTACTTGAGGGCATGCTCGGCAGCGTCAAGAAGTACGAGCTGTGGGTGCTTGGCGCCCTGCTGATACTGGGCTTTTGCCTGTGGTTGCGCCGTCGCTTCAAGAACGCCCGTCTGGCGAAGAAGATCTACGCCGACGAGCAGGCCGAACTGGCCAAATCTGCCGAGACTAAGACGCCAGCCGAGTGAAACGGTTTCTGCAACAGTAGAGACCGATACCACTGAGCAGGCTGTAACTCAGCAGGCCGACCCAGCCCACCGCACTGGCCGGCCATAGACCAACGACCGGCGCCAGCCACACCAGCGGCACGTTCGACGCCAGGCGCAGCAGCTCCAGCTTCCGCGTCCACGGGCGATTCTCCAGGGCCACGCCCAACGTAAACAAACCCAGCGCCACGGCACTCCAACCGAGCACCAGCGCGGCGGTTGGCAAACGCTGCTCCAGGTTCATCAAGTAGCTGCCCAACGCGATGTAGACGCAGAACTGCAACATGACGTAAAGCTGCTGACGCCCGTCCAGCGGCACCTCGAATTTACGGAACTGACTCAGGTCTGGCTTGTTCATCGGGTACTTGGCCGCCACATCCGCTGGCCGCCAACCGGTGCGCATGAACCAGATGCGCAGCTTGTCCCATTTGCTTTGTGCACGCCGCGCGTCATCCCACAGCTGCGCGTAGAACTGCACGTTCGCCCACAACGGATTCCAGCTCGCGAGCGGCGTGGTCACGCCGAAAATCACCGGTTCGTTGTCGTCCTCTTCCTGGAACGAGCCAAATAGACGGTCCCAAATAATGAACACCCCGCCGTAGTTGCGATCCATGTAGAGAGCGTTCTGTGCATGGTGAGCCCGATGATTGGACGGCGTGACAAAGAACCACTCGAACCAGCCGAGCTTGGGAATGTGTTTGGTATGCACCCAGAATTGGTACAGCAAGTTCAGCGAGGCGACGCTGATAAACACCAGCAGCGGCACGCCGAGCACGGCCATCGGCAGGTAGAAGATCCAGCTCAGCAGGAAGCCGGTACTGGTCTGGCGCAGCGCCGTGGACAGGTTGTAGTCCTCGCTCTGGTGATGCACCGAATGCGCCGCCCAGAGGATGTTGCGTTCGTGGCCCATGCGATGCAGCCAGTAGTAGCAGAAGTCGTAGAGGACAAAGGCGAATACCCAGAGCCAGACGCTGTCAGCCGAGAGCTCGAACAGCGCCAGGTGCTTGAGGGCAAACGCATACGTCACCAGGCCGACGCCTTTGGTCAACAGGCCGGTGGTGGTCGACAGCACGCCGGTGCTGATGCTGTTGATCGCGTCGGCCACGCGATAATTGCTCACCCCGCGCCAACGGTCGGCCAGCAGTTCGACGGCAATCAGCACAAAGAAAAACGGCACCGCATACAGAATGAAGTCCATGACGCGCCCTGATCGGAATCTTGAGGACAGATCCTAGGTGTAGCCGCGAATTAACCCTATGGCAACGAGTGACAAATTAGTGGACATTTAACGCCATGAATCTGGAGAAAAGCCCATGAGCAAAAAAATTGCAGTGATCCTATCCGGCTGTGGCGTGTACGACGGCGCCGAGATCCACGAAAGCGTGATCACCCTGCTGCGTCTGGACCAGCGGGGGGCCCAGGTGCAGTGTTTCGCACCGAACATCGCGCAGTTAAATGTGATCAACCATCTGACCGGCGAAGAAATGCCCGAGTCGCGCAATGTGCTGGTGGAGTCGGCGCGGATCGCCCGGGGCAACATCAAAGACATTCGTGAGGCCGACGTCGAAGACTTCGACGCGCTGATCGTTCCGGGCGGTTTCGGGGCGGCCAAGAACCTGTCGAACTTCGCCGTCGAAGGCGCCGGCTGCACCGTGCAACCGGAAGTCCTGGCGCTGGCTGAAGCCTTTGCCGAGGCCGGCAAACCGGTCGGGCTGATCTGCATCTCGCCGGCACTCGCGGCGAAGATCTATGGACCGGGCGTGACCTGCACCATCGGCAACGACGCCGATACTGCCGCCGCCATGAACAAGATGGGCGCCACCCACAAAGATTGCGCGGTGAGCGACATCGTCGAAGACAAGGCCCGCAAACTGGTGTGCACCCCGGCTTATATGCTGGCGCAATCGATCAGCGAGGCAGCGTCAGGCATCAACAAACTGGTCGACCGGGTACTCGAATTGACCCACGAAAACGACGCCTGACACGGACCAATGTGGGAGCGAGCTTGCTCGCGATGAGGCCCTGACATTTATGACCTATTTTGACTGTGCGACCGCTATCGCGAGCAAGCTCGCTCCCACAGGGTTCGGCGGCTGGCTCAGGGTTTACGAGTCAACCGCGTGAGGATCCGGTCCAGCGCATTGGCAAACGCCTGCTTCTCACGCTCGCCAAATGGCGCTGGCCCGCCGCTCATCTGCCCCTGTTCACGTAGATCGGTAAACAGGTTACGCACCGCCAACCGATCGCCCATGTTCTGCGCATCGAACTCTTTGCCCCGTGGATCCAGCGCCGCAACGCCCTTTTTCACCAGACGGTCGGCCAGCGGCACATCGCTGCAGATCACCAATTCGCCAGGTACCGCGTATTCCACCAGATAGTCGTCGGCGGCATCCGGACCACTTGGCACCACGATCAGCTTCACCAGGGCCAAACCCGGTTTGATCTGCGGCTGTCCGGCCACCAGCACCACTTCAAACTGGCGCTTGAGGGCGAACTGCACCACCAGATCCTTGGCCGCCCGGGGGCAGGCGTCGGCATCGATCCACACACGCATGTTTTTACCTCTTGAGGATCACTCGGATCAGGAAACCTGCACCCGCCGCTTCTCAGCCAGCCGACTACGGCTATACAGCACGATGATCGCGATAATCGCCACCGCCTGCGCAGTCAGCGAATACGCATCAGCGTGGATCCCCAGCCAGTCGAAGTCAAAGAACGGCACCGGCCGGGTGCCGAAAATCCCGGCTTCCTGCAACGCCTTCACACCATGCCCGGCAAACACCACCGACAACGCGCACAACAGACCGGCGTTGATACTGAAGAACAGCGACAGCGGCAGCTTCGCCGAACCGCGCAGGATCACCCAGGCCAGACCCACCAACATAACCAACGCCGTCGCCCCACCAGCCAACACCGCGTTATGACCCGCCGGACCCGCCTGCAGCCACAAGGTCTCGTAGAACAGAATCACTTCAAACAGTTCGCGATACACCGAAAAGAACGCCAGCGTCGCAAACCCGAAACGCCCACCGCCGCCCACCAGACTGCTCTTGATGTAATCCTGCCAGGCCGCTGCGTGACGACGATCATGCATCCACACGCCGAGCCAGAGCACCATGACGGCGGCAAACAACGCCGTCGCACCTTCCAGTAATTCGCGCTGCGAACCGCTGACATCGATCACGTACGCCGCCAGCGCCCAGGTCGCCAAACCGGCCAGCAACGCCAGTCCCCAGCCGACGTTGACGCTGCGCACCGCCGATTGCTGGCCGGTGTTGCGCAGGAACGCGAGGATTGCCGCCAACACCAGAATCGCTTCCAGACCTTCGCGCAATAGAATCAACAAACCGGAGATGTAACTCAGGGACCAACTCAAACCATCGCTGCCCAGCAGGCCGGCGGATTCCTTCAACTTGGCCTTGGCCGCGTCCAGGCGCTGCTGGACTTGGGCCATTGGCAAACCGTCCTGCAACGACTGACGGTACGCCATCAGCGATTTTTCAGTGTCTTTGCGAACGTTGGCGTCGACGTTATCCAGAGAGCTTTCGACCAGTTCGAAACCTTCCAGATAAGCCGCCACCGACAGGTCATAGGCCTGATCGTGATCACCGGCACGATAGGCAGCGATGCTCTTGTCCAGGGTCGCGGCCGTGTAGTCGAGCAACTGCGCCGGACCACGCTTGACCTGCGGCGGTTGCGCTCGCTGCGCACGGAAGGTCGCCGCCGCTTGCGGCCCCTCGGCAGCCACCACTTCTGCGGGAGTCTGACGGGCCAGGTCGGCGATGTTGTAGGTCTTCTCGGCTTTTGCAGCAGCCGGGTCGGCGCTGAAGCTGGCGATGTAGGTCGCCAGGTCCCAACGCTGACGATCGTCCAGTTGATCGGCGAAGGACGGCATGTCTGTGCCTTCGACGCCCATCCCCAGGGTGTTGTAGATCGCGTAGAGGCTTAGACGATCCAATCGCGCGGCATCACGCAGATTGGCCGGCGGCGGTGTCATGCCAACGCCTGCCGGGCCGTCACCCGCGCCAGCATCGCCATGGCACACCGAGCATTGCTGGGCATACAGCGGCGCACCGCGAGTCGGGTCAGGGGTGATGACGGGCGCCTGGCTGACTTCATAAGCCACCGCCAGTTTTGCCCCCAGTTGCCGTGCCTGACGAGCGACGTCCACGCCATCCTTGCGAGCGGCAATGGCGGCGCGCAGGCTGCTGATACCCTGCTCCAGCTCTGCGCGCTCGGGCTTGGTCGGCAATTGGGTGATCAAGCCTTGCAGTACACCCAGAAACTCCTGCTGCTCGCGGTATTCCGCCTCATCAATGACTTTACCTGCCTCGACCGTCGCCGGGTAATCGGCGCCGATGTAATCGAGCAAGTGCAGCGCTTTGGGCGCGCCTTCAGCGGTATTGGCCAGCGCATTGAAGCTGAAAAACGCGATCATCGGCAGCACTAACCACGCCAGAGCACGGGAGGAGGCAGTCATGAATAAATCTCAAATGGAAATACGAAGTAACACATTGTTCACTTCCAATCGGATTCACTCAAGCTTTGTTGTGCTTTACGCGGCACTGCCCAGCACCCTGTTCCCTCGAGTTGCGCTTCCAAAAGATAATGGCACTCGTTAAAAGTGCGCAATTAAAAAGCCATTACATAGCCAGCATCCTTGTTTATAATGCCGCGCCTTCGTTATTGCGAAACGGTATTTAAGCTCCTCTTTTTATGAGGAATTGGCAGGAGGCCAACATTCCCGCCAGTAGGTCCCATCAGCCCGACCAGCATTTGCGGCTGCTTACATTCAGGGAAGAAGTACCCCAATGGCATCCCGCGCCCTTACCTCGATCGCGCTCAGCGCCGTCACCTTGCTCTCCGGCTGCTCGGCATTTCGTAACTACGACTCCGAACTGGCCCAAACCAACCAGCAACTGGCCGCCGGCAATGTCGATGCCACGTTGACCCTGCTGGAAAAGAACAACACCAGCCCGGACAAAGACCTGCTCTATTACTTCGAGAAGGGTGAATTGTTGCGCGCCAAAGGTGACCTGTCCGGCAGCCAGAACGCCTGGACCAGCGCCGATCAGGTGGTGGGCAAGTGGGAAGACTCGGTCAAGCTTGATACCGCCAAGTACCTCGCCCAGTTCGGCAGTTTCCTGGTGAACGACAAGGTCCGTCGCTACGAAGGCTACGACTACGAAAAAGTCATGCTGACCACGCAGATGGCCCTCAACCTGCTGGCGGTAAACGACTTCGACGGCGCGCGCATGTCGATCAAAAAGACCCACGAACGCGAAGCCGTGATCGCCGACCTGCGCGACAAGGAATACCTCAAGAGCGAAGAGGAAGCCGAGAAAGAAGGCGTCAAAACCCAGTACAAGGATTTGCAGGGTTACCCGGTCGCCAGCCTCGACGCACCGGAAGTGGTCAGCCTGAAAAACAGCTACCAGAGCGCGTTCAGCCACTACCTGGCCGGCTTCATCTACGAAGCCCTGGGTGAAAAAGACCTGGCCGCGCCGGGCTACCGCAAAGCCGCCGAACTGCGCCCGAACACCCCGCTGCTGGAACAGGCGCTGGTGAATCTCGACAAGCCAAGTGGAAAGAACGAGGAAAGCGACATCCTGATCGTCGTGCAAAGCGGCCTGGCCCCCTCCCGGGACTCGATCCGCGTGCCCCTGCCTCTGCCGATCAGCGGCAATCTGGTGATTACCCCGCTGTCGTTCCCGATCATCAAGGCGGACACCTCCACCGCCACGCTCACCCAGATTGGCGTGGACGGCCAGCAACTGAACCTGACGCAACTCAACAGCACCACTGCCATGTCCCGTCGCGCACTGCGTGACGATATGCCGGGCATCATTCTGCGCACCACCGTGCGTGCCGTGACCAAAGGCGTAGCGCAGAAGCAGATCAATGAAACCAACCCGCTGGCGGGCCTGGCGGTCGGTATCTCTTCAGCCGTGCTCGAAGGTGCCGATACCCGTACGTGGCGTACCCTGCCGGACTACACCCAAGTGGTGCGTCTGCGCCTGAAGAAAGGTGAGCACCAAGTCACCCTGCCGAGCGCCGTGGGCGGCTCGGTGGTCAAGGTCACCGTCGATCAGCGTTACCAGGTCATCAGCCTGCGCGCTGTGGGCAATCGGGTGTTCGCCAGCGGCCTGGCCGCGCATGTGATCCCGAGCGCCAACCCGACCGCCGTGGCCAGCCTCAAACCTTAAGAACGGAGTCTTTGCATGCGTTTCAAACTTATCGCTGTTGTCGCCCTGGCCTTGCTGGCCGGGTGCGCCACCCCGCCACCGCCGGAACCTGGCAGCGCCGCCAGCAAGGTCGTGGCCATGGGCAAGCTCAAGAACATCGTGGTCGGCGCCATGCGCGTCGCCCGGGAAAACGGCTTCATGACGGTCAATGCACAGCTGAGCAACACCAGCTTCAACAACAAGACCTTCTACTACCGTTTTGCCTGGCTCGGCCCTGAAGGCTTCCCCGTCGCCGAAGAAGAAACCTGGAAAAGCCAGATGATGTACGGCGAGCAGACCAGCTTCATTCAGGCGATCGCGCCAACCGCCAAAGCCGTGGATTTCCGTCTCGAAATCAAAACGCCTTAAGCCCGACACCCTATTCGTTCAGTTCTAGAGAGCATTCCCATGTTTGCACGCATTTCGTTCATTGCCGTTATCGCCCTTCTGGCCAGCGGCTGCGCCAACACTTCGCCAACCCTGGGCAGCAAAAGCATCAGCTACGGCGACACCAAGGCTGTGGAAACCGTGACCAACGAGTTCGGTTCCACCGACCTGCAGATGATCGCCGAGTCCATGACCCGCTCCCTGGCCCAGTCCGGCATCATGCAGGGTCGTCCGGTGGTTCAGGTCTACGACGTGAAGAACAAGACCAGCGAGTACATCGATACCCGCGAAATCACCACCAGCATCAAGACCCAGCTGATGAAAACCGGTGTCGCGCGCTTCGCCAGCGACAACAACGCGATGCAGAGCCAGGTTGACCAGCTCAAGCTGCAAAACCAGAGCGGCCTGTACAAGAAAAGTACGGTGGCCAAGACCGGCAACATGATCGCCGCCAAATACCGTATCGAAGGTTCGATCAGCTCGATCGTCAAGCGCAGCAGCGACTACAAGGACGTCTTCTACAAATTCAGCCTGCAATTGATTGACGTCGAAAGCGGTCTGGCCGAGTGGATGGACGAGAAAGAGATCCGCAAGACCACGGAGCGTTAATCAATGCGCGCATGGATTGGCATGATGGCCCTGGCTTGCGCGTTCAGCGTGCAAGCGGCCCCGAAAGTCGCCGTCACGGATCTGGCGTACCAGGAGCGAGTGGAGCAGTACATCCACATCGTTTCGGCGCAGAGCAACTTCCAGGCAAACCGCTACAGCGCCAGCGGTTCTTCGAGCTACAACGAAATCGAAGCCACCAGCAGCTACATCGAGCAAGGTGAATTGCGCAAATTCACCGGCGACATCAAGGGCGAGATTCTTCGTACCGGCATGTTCCAGCTGGTCCAGGGCACGCCTTATACATCGGCGTCCAAGGGTGACGTCTATGACGTGATCAAGCGAATCAAGGCCGGCAACTTCAAAGGCGCCGACTACGTGTTGTTCGGCACCGTGTCGGACATCGACTTCAACAACGACATCAACGAGCTCGCCAACACCGACAGCTATTCGGCGGTGCTGGCGTTGACCCTGGTGGCGGATTTCAGCCTGATCAACACCAAGACCTTCGAAATCACCTCGGCCTTCACGGCCATGGGCGAAGGTCAGGACACCAAACTGATGAACCATCGGGATATCCGTGTCTCGCTGAACCGCCCGCGGGTGGTGCGTGACGTGTCCAAGTCCTTAGGGGAAGACGTGGCGGGGCAACTGAGCCAACAGCTCGGTGGCGGCGGTTACGAGCAGCCGGGCCAAGCCCCGCGGCGCAATAACCTGCCAGCGGACATAGCGCCGGTCATTCTGCGCTGAACCCTGAAACTAAAAAGGCGACCCCAAGGGTCGCCTTTTTTGTGCCTGACGGTTTTACACCACCGCTTTGCGAAGGGTCGCCATGAACGCCGCCGCACCGATGAACAGCCCGGCAAAGGTGCGGTTCATGCGTTTTTGCTGCTTGGGCGTGCGCAACAGGCGCAACACCTTGGAAGCCAGCCCGGTGTAACCGGCCATGACAATCAGGTCGACGCAGATCATGGTCACACCGAGGATCAGGTACTGCGCCACCAGTGGTGCATGCGGATCAATGAATTGCGGCAGCACCGCGAGCA
>NZ_JBBWCB010000041.1:0-46301 GCF_039888995.1 Pseudomonas rossensis
CAGTGGGGGCGAGTCCATACATAGCAGCTGGCGAAGCCTGCGTTCGGCTGCGAAGCAGTCGTAACCCTGGATCCCGGATTTAACTGGAAGACCGCGTTGCCTGATTTCACGACTGCTTCGCAGCCGAACGCAGCCTTCGCCAGTTGCTACAGGGAGCGTGGTGAATTCAGGATTTGCGCAGGGTTTTCTGTTTGAGGATGTAGAGGGTCACCAGCACGGCGCTGGTCAGCATGAACCCCCGCGCCCACGGCAGGGGCACCAGATAGCAGGAGAGCAGGATGCTAGCCCACATCAGGCCGATGGCGTAGACCTTGCCTTTGAGCGGGATGCCGTTGCCGCTCAGGTAATCGCGAACCCACGGCCCAAGCCGCGGATGTTCAACCAGCCAATGATAGAAACGCGGCGAACTGCGGGCGAAGCAGGCGGCCGCCAGCAGCAGGAAGGGGGTGGTGGGCAACACTGGCAGGAAAATCCCGATCACCCCCAGCGCTACGCTCAGCCAGCCAATGGCCAGCAGCACGTAACGCAACATCAGGGAGCGGTTGCCTATGGGGTTGTCCATAGGCAAAACCTTAGTGGTGACGAGGCTTGAGGATCGCCGGTTTTTCGTCTGGCGCCTGGCACAGCAGGTACAGCGCGGTGAGGGCTTCCGGGATCTGCACGATCATGTCGTCCATCAGGTTGGCGTCTTTGGCGATGTCTTCGAACTCAGGCTGTTCGTCGAACAGACCCGAACCGACCATGATCGGCAGCAGCATTTCGCTGACTTCGTCTTCGGCGGTTTCGAACCAGGCTGCTTCGCGCAGGAACACACCTTCCATGAAACCGATGCACCAGCCGCGCAGGTCGGAGTCATCCGGCTCTTCGCCCAGGTCCAGGTCGCAGGGCAGCTCGAACTCTTCATCGGACGCCAGTTGGCGAGCGATGTGAGCCTTGAGGGCCAAT
The DNA here is from genome assembly GCF_039888995.1 of Pseudomonas rossensis. Taxonomy (NCBI): domain Bacteria; kingdom Pseudomonadati; phylum Pseudomonadota; class Gammaproteobacteria; order Pseudomonadales; family Pseudomonadaceae; genus Pseudomonas; species Pseudomonas rossensis. Next base: position 946 of record NZ_JBBWCB010000041.1, read on the forward strand.
AGGGTGGATTCAATCGCTTCACGCTCGGTGTCGTCGGCGTAATGCGGCTCTTCGGCGAAGAGGGCGTCGATCCATTCACGGTCGGGAACGGTTTCGGAACAGATCGACAGCGCAGTGAGGTAGCCGTGGGCGGCCACGTAGTCCAGCGCCTCGTCATGCAGTTCGTCGGCGTCGAGGAAGACTTGCAGGCGGGTTAGTTGCTCAGCGAAGGACATTAAAGGGCTACCTTGGGAATTAAACAGATGCGGGAATTCTAGGCCTTCTTGAGCGCTTGGGCCAGCCGCGCGGCATTTTTGCGCCCCTGCGACCTCGCAAACACCGCAATCCCTGTGGGAGCGAGCCTGCTCGCGAAGGCGGCATTACATTCAACATCAATGTTGACTGACCCACCGCCTTCGCGAGCAGGCTCGCTCCCACAGGTTTTGCAGTGCATTGGCAGTCGTGCGTCTTCTCAGCGGCACCCTTTGAAGAGGAGGCCTCGGGTATACTCCCGCGTTTTGTGATGCCCTGCTGGCGTCGCGGCTGAAATGTAAAGCGTCATGCAATGCGCACTTACGATTTGTCGGTGCAGCCTTCGTGGTTCTGAACCAGCCTTGCAGGGATGTTTTTGTGATTTTTGGAGTTTCTATGCTCGAACAGGCTCAACGCGTCCTCAAGGACATCTTCGGCTACGACAGTTTCCGTGGCCGTCAGGGTGCAATCATTGAGCGCGTGGCCAGTGGCGGCGACGCCCTGGTGCTGATGCCTACCGGTGGCGGCAAGTCCTTGTGCTTCCAGGTGCCGGCGCTGTTGCGCGAAGGCCTGGCGGTGGTGGTGTCGCCGCTGATCGCCCTGATGGACGACCAGGTCGCCACCCTCGAAGAGCTGGGCGTCGCCGCGGCGGCATTGAACTCCACGCTCAGCGCCGAGCAGCAGCGCGATCTGGCGGCACGGATCAAGCGCGGTGAAGTGAAAATGCTTTATCTCGCGCCTGAGCGTCTGGTTCAGCCTCGGATGCTGGCTTTCCTGCAAAGTCTTGAAATTTCCCTGTTCGCCATCGACGAAGCCCACTGCGTGTCCCAATGGGGCCACGACTTCCGCCGCGAATACCTGCAATTGGGCCAGTTGGCGGAATTGTTCCCCAACGTTCCGCGTATTGCCCTGACCGCTACTGCCGACAAGCGTACCCGGGAAGAAATCGTCGACCGCCTTCATCTTCAGGATGCCGAGCGTTTCCTGTCGAGTTTCGACCGCCCCAACATCTTCTATCGCATCGTGCCCAAAGAGCAGCCGCGCAAGCAGTTGCTGGCGTTCCTCGCCGAACGGCGCAGCGATGCCGGCATCGTCTATTGCCTGTCGCGCAAGAAAGTCGACGAAGTGGCGGTGTTTCTCAGCGAACAAGGCTTCCCGGCACTGCCGTACCACGCCGGTTTGCCCAACGATACCCGGGCTCACCACCAGAAGCGCTTCCTCAATGAGGAAGGCCTGATCATGGTCGCCACCGTGGCGTTCGGCATGGGCATCGACAAGCCCAACGTGCGTTTTGTCGCTCACCTCGACTTGCCAAAATCCCTTGAGGCTTACTACCAGGAAACCGGTCGCGGCGGCCGTGACGGACTGCCGGCAGACGCCTGGATGGCCTACGGCCTGCAAGATGTGGTGATGCTCAAGCAGATGTTGCAGAGCTCCGAGGGCGACGAGCGCCACAAGCGTCTGGAGCAGCACAAGCTCGACGCCATGCTCTCGCTCTGCGAAGAAACCCGCTGCCGTCGCCAGACGCTGCTGGCCTATTTCGACGAAGACATGCCCGAGCCGTGCGGCCATTGCGACAACTGCGTCGATGGCGTGCAGACCTGGGACGCCACCGAGCCGGCCCGTCAGGCGCTTTCGGCGATCTACCGCACCGGCCAGCGCTACGGGGTCGGGCATTTGGTCGATGTATTGCTGGGCAAGGACAACGAAAAGGTCCGCAGCTTCGGCCATCAGCATCTGTCGGTATTTGGTGTCGGCAAGGCGATGGGAGAGAGCGAATGGCGCTCCTTGTTCCGTCAGCTGGTTGCCCGCGGTCTGGCGGACATAGACCTCGAAGGCTACGGCGGCCTGCGCTTGAGCGACACCTGTCGACCGCTGCTCAAGGGCGAAGTAACCCTGGAGTTGCGTCGCGACCTCAAGCCGCAAACCACGGCCAAAAGCAGCAAAAGCCAGGCGAGCCAACTGGTTCGCGGCGAAGAGCGCGAACAGTGGGAAGCCTTGCGCGCCCTGCGTCGAAAACTCGCCGAAGAGCATGGCGTGCCGCCGTACGTCATCTTCCCCGACTCGACACTGTTGGAAATGCTCCGTAGCCAGCCGACCTCGCTGTCGGAAATGGCCACGGTCAGCGGCGTTGGCGCGCGCAAGCTGGAGCGTTACGGCGAGGCCTTCCTCGAAGTCCTCGGCGGGCAAGTCGAGGCGCCGAAAGTGGTGGCCGACCTGCGCCACGAACTGATCACCCTGGCCCGAGCCGGCATGACACCGTTGCAGATCGCCGGTCAGCTGCAATGCTCGGAAAAGAACGTCTACACCCTGCTCGCCGAAGCGATTGGCAAGCAGCAGTTGTCGCTGGAGCAAGCGCTGGATCTGCCCGAAGAGTTGATGGGCGAAATCCAGGACTCGTTCCTCGACGGCGAGGGCGAATTACCGCCTGTGTCGGAGATTGCCGCACTGTTCGCCGGGAGAGTGCCGGAAGGCGTTTTGTACTGTGTTCGGGCGGCGCTGCAATCCGAATTCGAGATTTAGGTGATCTGCCACATAGATGTAACGATTCAGTACAGAGCAAGCCTTGCCTCTGGCCAAGGGTCATGCTTAGCTGACTAATAATTAGTTTTTCCTTATTTCAGTCTAATCATGAGTGTTTTATGCCGTTAACCGACCAACACCGCTTTGGCATGCAACTGGCCCAGATGTCGCGCGGCTGGCGTGCCGAACTGGACCGCCGTCTGGCTGGCCTGGGTCTGTCCCAGGCGCGCTGGCTGGTGCTGCTGCACCTGGCGCGTTTCGAGGATGCCCCGACCCAACGTGAACTGGCGCAAAGCGTCGGCGTTGAAGGGCCGACGTTGGCCCGACTGCTCGACAGCCTCGAAGGCCAGGGACTGGTGCAACGTCAATCGGTGCTGGAAGACCGCCGGGCGAAGAAAATCGTCCTCTGTGCCCCGGCCCTTCCCTTGATCGAACAAATTGAAACCATTGCCACCCAACTGCGCCACGAATTGTTCGACGGCGTCGATGAGGCGGACTTGAAGGTCTGCATGCGTGTCCACGGGCACATTCTGGCCAACCTGGAAAAATCTTGAGGCATAAACGCACCCAGGACTTTTGAGATACCCCGTTGGGCAGACTATAAAGAACTACTTGGCAATATCGTGTTCGTACCGGATGTGCGAACGCGTACAAGATGGTTCTGGTTATCTAAGGGATGCTCATGCTCGAGAGTTGGCACATGGTTTTGCGGTGTTGCGCCAGGCTGCTTCTGGTCGGTGGTGCTGTCACTTACTCGGCATTGGCGCCCGCGTTGGGCTTGGGTGATATCACCCTGCATTCAGCGCTGAATCAGCCATTGCGCGCCGACATTGCACTCGAAGATGCCGCAGGTCTGGAGGAGGGTGAACTCTCGGTCAGCCTTGCGACAGCGGACGAGTTCAGCCGCGCCGGCATCGATCGAGTGTTCTTTCTCAATAATCTCAAATTCACGCCGATCCTGCGCGGCAACCGCAGCCTGATCCGGGTGAGCTCCAGCAAACCGGTCAATGAACCTTTCCTGAATTTCCTGGTGCAGCTCAATCAGCCCAATGGGCGCGTGCTGCGCGAGTACACGGTGCTGATCGATCCGCCGGGTTCACCGGGGATTGTTCCCGTCACTGACGAACCGGTGACCGACGTTCAGTCCTCTGGATTCCCGACGGTTGAGCCGGCCGTTGCGCAACCACCTGCAGCGAAGGGCAAAAAGCCCCCTGTTCCTCGCGTCGATCAACCTGCTGCCGCGCCTGTGAGTGATCCCGTTGCCGAACAACTGGCCGCCAGCGTGCTGCAAAACCAGCAGCTGCAAGCAATCATCGATGAATTGACTGCGAAGCTTCAGGCCCAGGAGGAACTGGTCGCCGGTCAGAAAAAGCAGGTGACTGAACTGCAAACCCAATTGGCGGAAATCAAGACCGCAGCGGTGGAGCCGGTTGCACCCACCGTTGTAGCTCCCGCTCCGGCTATTGTTGAAGAGGCTGAGGCCACCCACTGGGGGCTGATCGTCGGGTTGCTGGCGGTGGTGGTTCTGGTGTTGCTAGGGTTGTTCGTGCGGCGTCAACGACAACAGGTTCAGGCATTGCCCGACGCTTTACCTGTTTTGCCGTCACGGCATGAACCGGCGCTCAATCGCACTGCAGAACCGGTTTTCCAATCTTCAGAGTTGCAACCGGCAACTGAATCGGGTGACGAGTCGCCCGCAGGCGATGTGCTTGAAGGGGTGGGCATCTATCTGGCCTATGGCCGTTTTTCCGAAGCGGCCGGTTTGTTGCGAGAGGCGCTGATCAAGGAGCCGCAACGCACGGATCTTGCCGTTCAGCTGTTGGAAGTCTTGGGTAAACAGGGTGACGTACCCGCCTATGAACTACAGGAAAACAACCTGCGTGACGCCGGATACGACCTGCAAGAACTTCAGAATATTCGCACCCGACACCCGAAATTGAGCAGTGCGGTAGCGTTGACCGTCGCAGCGCCAATCACTCTCTCCAAGGCTGCGATACCCGAAACAGCGCCCAGGGATGAATTCCAGTTGAACCTGGATGACCTGTCGATGGATTCGAGTTGGGATTTGATCAGCCCTTTTGAGGGCTCGCCGTCCGCCGTGAAGCCATCGAGCGAATCCGCGCCGGTCGAGCCGCCGTTTGTCTCGAACCTGCACGTCTTGCCCGAGGTGTTTGAAATGCCCGACGACTCGACGCTGGACGAGCCCGAACTTGAATGGGTCGCCGAGCCTGATTCGCAGTCTCTGGATGACGCCTTTCTCAACGAGTTCGGCGACCCCGGCCGGTCGCTGGAACTGGAACCGCTGAACCTGGAACCGGCCGAGCCGAGCAGCGCCGACAAACTCGAACAAGCCCAGACCTGCATTGATGACGGCGATGTGGACAGCGCCATCGAACTGCTCAACGAGTTGCTCAAGGAAGGTAACGAGCCGCTGAAGCAGACCGCCCGGAATCTGCTCGCCGGGCTATCATAGCGGCGCCCTCTGGCTCAGGAGTTTCGTCAATCATGACTGCACGCAAACCGGAAATCATCATCACGTATTGCACGCAATGCCAGTGGCTGTTGCGTGCTGCCTGGCTGGCCCAGGAACTGCTCAGCACCTTCGGTGACGATCTGGGCAAAGTGTCGCTGGTGCCCGGCACCGGTGGGGTATTTCACATTTTCTGTGACGACGTTCAGATCTGGGATCGCAAGGCTGATGGCGGTTTCCCTGAGGCCAAAGTGCTGAAGCAGCGGGTCCGCGATCAAATTGATCCGGACCGCGATCTGGGGCACAACGACCGCACTCAGTGAGAGGCGGCTTCTGCCGCAACAGTCTTCTTGCTTGAGCCGCCCGAGAGTTGGCTGGAGACGACGATCGCCACGATGATCAACGCGCCACCGAGCAGCATGCGCAGTGTCGGGTTTTCATCAAACAGCAGCCAGGCCACGGTGATGCCGTAAATCGGCTCCATGGCGAAAACCACTGCCGCGGTCCGCGCCTTGATCACTGCCAGGCTGGCGACAAACAGACTGTGAGCGACGCCGGTGCAGAACACCCCGAGCAAACCGATCCACAGCCAGTCGATGGCGCGCACTTCGCTCAACTGCGGTGCCGCCACCGGCAACAGGCACAACGCGACCACCACGTTCTGACACAGCGCAGCCTGCACCGCCGGGATTCGCCCGGAGCTGGCGCGGTTGGTCAGCGAAAGCAGAGAGAACAGCAAACCTGAGCCCACCGCCCACAGCAGACCCATTGTGGCGCCGCTGGCCAGATCGAAATCAGGGGTGACCAGCACCAGCCCGACACTGACCAGCACCACCAGCAGGATTTCGTTGGCGCGAATTCGCTCGCGGAAAATCAACCCTTCAAGGATCACGGTAAACGCCGGGAAGCTGGCGAAACCCAGGGTCGCGATCGCCACGCCTGCGACCTTCACTGCAATGAAAAAACTCACCCAGTGTCCGGCCAGCAGTAAGCCGCTGAGCAACAGTCGGCGCCAGTCCACAGCCTCGAGTTTCTGCCAGCGAGTAGTGCTGGCGAACCGCGCAAAAACGGCTAACGCCAGCACGGCGAACGCGGCACGACCAAAAACGATAATGGCGGGGGAGGCAGCAGCCAGTTTGCCGAACACACCGGTCAAGCCGAACATCAGTGCGCCGATATGCAGGGCGCCAAGGGCGGTACGGGGAGTCATTGCAATCCTTAACAACAAGCGAACAAAGATGTAGGAGCAGCCTTCGGCAGCTCCTGCATTGAACCGTGAAAACCCCTGTTGTGTCTGTCGGCAAACTATTGCCTTTTGTCGCTAACCTCGCGCCGCAATTTGCCGGGTGAGGCACCGAACTCCCGCAACACCGCCGCCGCGAAGGCGCTCTGCGAACTGTAACCGACCCGACTGGCAATCTCGCCGATCGGCAGCGCCGAATCCCGCAACAAGCCCACGGCCATGTGCAAACGTCGACTGCGGATGTAATCCATCGGCGTCTGCCCGCATTCAGCAACGAACCGTACATGCAGCCGAGCGCTGGACAGACCGGCGACGCGCGCCAGATCGGCGACTTGAAGTGGATAGGCTGCGTACTGATCGATGTGCGCATTCAGCGCTGCATAAGGCAGGCGCCGACCGCCGACGATTTCGGGTTTGGCGTTGTTGAGGCTGGCCAGCAACAACACCGCGCCTTGTTGCGCGATCAGTGGATCGCTGACCTGACTGCCCGCCAACCAACTGACCAATTGGCTTTGCCCGGCATCCAGCGACAGGCGACCGGCGTTGTCGAGTAAACGACGACTGGCTTCGGCGTGATCACCCAGGGACTGAGAAACCCATTGGTCGCTGGGCACATCCAGTACCAGGCAACGGCTGCCATTGGCGCTACCGCAGGCGTGATGGAAACCGGACGGCACTACCACGAAACTCTGCTGTACCACCTGGCTGCCACGCCCGTCGACCTCGAAATCCAGCGCACCCGACAGCCCGAACACCAGCTGCGCGTGGTCGTGGCTATGGACGATCAGGTCATGAGTGTATTGGCGTAGCGTGAGGATCGGTCTCATCGCAGGTCTCCAGGGCTTGGCCGCCAGTCTACACCGAGGGCAATCGTGGGACGCTGTCACAGGACTGACTCGCCACTGTCATGGGCAATTAACCCGACCGGCGCAAAGTTGCAAAAACTTTTGCAGAGGGTTGCCCATGACCAGCGCCGAGCTCGCCAAACCCAGTCGTAAGCAACGTGTGCGGACCTTGTGGATTTCCGACGTGCATCTGGGCACCCGGGATTGCCAGGCCGAACACCTGTCGCAGTTTCTCAAGGGCTATCACGCGGACAAGATCTACCTGGTCGGCGACATCATCGATGGCTGGAAGCTGCGCGGCGGCATGTACTGGCCTCAGGCGCACACTAATGTGATCCGCCGCTTGCTGACCATGAGCAAGCGCGGCACCGAGGTGATCTACGTCACCGGCAACCACGACGAATTCCTGCGCCGCTATTCGAAGCTGATTCTGGGCAATATCCAACTGGTGGATGAAGCCGTGCACGTGACCGCCGATGGTCGCCATCTTCTGGTCATTCATGGCGACCAGTTTGACGTGATCACGCGGTATCACCGCTGGCTGGCCTTTCTCGGCGACTCGGCCTACGAATTCACCCTGACCCTCAACCGCTGGCTCAACCATTGGCGCGCACGCTATGGCTACGGTTACTGGTCGCTGTCGGCGTACCTCAAGCACAGGGTCAAAACCGCGGTCAGCTTCATCAGCGATTTCGAAGAAGCCATCGCTCACGAGTGCGTCAAGCGCGAGTTGCACGGCGTGGTGTGCGGGCACATTCACCATGCCGAGATTCGCAAGGTCGGCGGGGTGGATTACCTCAATTGCGGGGATTGGGTGGAGTCGTGCACTGCGCTGATCGAGCATTGGGACGGATCGATCGAGTTGTATCGATTGGCGGATGCCCAGGCGCGGGAGGCTGAGTTGAAAGCCGTCAAAATCGCAGAGCCCGCCTAAAAATCAGGGTGTCTGGTCTGGCCCCATCGCGAGCAAGCTCGCTCCCACATTGGACTTGTGTCGTACACACATCCTCTGTGGGAGCGGGCTTGCCCGCGATGGACCGCGCAGCGGTCCCCTTGGATCTTCAGGCTGGCGCATGTTCTTCCATCGCCGCCTTGTAAATCGAGTGCTTGGGCTGCGCAAACAACCGTTCCATCATCGGTTCAAAGAAACTCAGCGGCAGGGTGTCATACGCCGGATCAAACCCCGCTGCGTCATATTTGGCGCAAAACTCAATGGTCGCCTGATACTGCGGATGCCCGCTGAATTGCTCGCGCAAATGCCGGTCCATCCCTAGATGATGGAAGAAGTAATACCCCTGGAAAATTCCGTGTTTCTCGACCATCCACAGGTTCTCGGCGCTGACGAACGGCTTGAGGATTGCCGCAGCGATGTCCGGGTGGTTGTAGGAACCCAAGGTGTCGCCGATGTCGTGAAGCAGCGCGCAGACCACGTATTCTTCATCCCGGCCATCGCGCCAGGCACGGCTGGCGGTTTGCAGGGAATGGGTCAGACGATCCACCGGGAAGCCGCCAAAGTCACCCTCCAGTAATTTCAGGTGCGCCACAATCCGAGTCGGCAATTGCCTCGCATAGGCACTGAAATCTGCGGCGATGATCGCCCAGTCTTCCTGCGTGCCGTCCTGCATGTGGGTGAAACGGGCGTTGGCATTCATCGGCTCTCCTCCTTTGGTTCATTGCGCCTAGAACGGCACGCGACCCAGAATCATGTCTCGGTACATGACGAAATCGCCGAGCAGGCTGTAAAACGGGTGTTGAAAGGTCGCGGGACGGTTCTTCTCGAAGAAGAAATGCCCGGCCCAGGCGAAGCTGTAACCCGCCAGCGGAAGGGCCCATAACAGCAGCCAGGCGCCTTTGCCGATGGTCAGGGCCAGGATGAAAATAACCAGCGTCGTGCCGATAAAGTGCAATCGTCGGCAGGTGCTGTTGCTGTGTTCACTGAGGTAATACGGGTAGAACTCAGCGAAGCTGTTGAAACGTTTGATGTTTTCCACGACTGCGATCTCTGTGGTTATTGTTCTGACTGCAAGTTGTTCTGCGGGTAGCTTATTTGAGTCTAGAGTGATCATTGGCATCAGCCAGTGACAATAGGCGCCACTTTAGTATCCTTCGGAAATTGGCCGTAGCATGCGGCTCATCATGTAAGTGGACGACATGAGCGAACGAACGACTTCTGCTAGCTGGGCGATGGGGATTGTCAAAGCACTGGAGATGGACGGCCTGGATTGCCGGGGTCTGTTCAAGCAGCTGGGGCTCGACTACGCGGCACTGGATGATCCGGACGCGCGCTTCCCGCAAGATTCCATGACACGACTGTGGCAGCGCGCGGTTGAGCTGTCCGGCAACCCGGCGATTGGCCTGAACATGGGCAAGGTGGTGCGACCGGCCTCCTTCCATGTGGCGGGCTACGCCTTGATGTCCAGCCAGACCCTGGCTGAAGGCTTTCGACGGCTGGTGCGCTATCAGCGGATCATTGCGGAAAGTGCCGACCTGAGTTTCCGATTGTTGGAAGAAGGCTACGCGCTGATTCTGACGGTCCACGGCGACCATCTGCCACCGACCCGGCAGAGTGCCGAAGCGTCACTGGCCTGTGCCCTGGCGCTGTGCGGCTGGTTGACCGGACGCACCCTGCAACCGCGTAAGGTGCTGGTGCAGGGTGATCAGCCCGTCGATCTCGAACCCTATAAACAAGCCTTTCATGCACCTTTGGTGTTCAACGCGCCTTATGACGCCTTGATTTTCGAGCGCGCTGACATGGAGGCACCATTGCCTACCGCCAACGAGGCAATGGCGCTGTTGCATGACCGGTTTGCCGCTGAGTACCTGGCGCGGTTTTCCGAGAGTCGCGTGACCCACAAGGCGCGGCAGGTGCTATGCCGTTTGCTGCCCCAGGGCGAACCCAAGCGCGATACCGTGGCGCAGACGTTGCACCTGTCGCAACGCACCTTGCAGCGACGCTTGCAAGAAGAGGGCACGAGTTTTCAGACATTGCTGGACGACACGCGACGTGAACTGGCCGAGCAATACCTGGCGCAGCCGTCCATGACCCTGCTGGAAATTGCCTACCTGCTGGGGTTCGCCGATCCGAGCAACTTCTTCCGTGCTTTCCGCCGCTGGTTCGATGCCACCCCCGGCGAGTACCGGACGCGGCTAATGGGCACGCCTGCTCCTGTCAGTGACGCCAGAACGCCGGAATACACAGAACAAACACCGTAATGATCTCGAGTCGGCCCAGCAGCATGCCGACCGAGAGAATCCACTTGGCGGCGTCCGGCAGGGTGGCAAAGTTGCCCGCCGGGCCAATCGTCTCGCCCAGTCCCGGACCGACACCGGACACCGTGGCGGCCGCGCCCGTAAGGGCGGTCATCCAGTCCACGCCGAGCAGCGACAACAGCAGCGCGATCACACAGATGGTGATGGCGAAGAAGAAGGAAAAGGTCAGAATCGAACGCACGATCTCTTCGTCGAGGCGGTGACCGTTGTACTTCTGCTTGATCACCGCGCGCGGGTGAATCAGCTGGTTAAGGTTGGCCTTGAGCAGGATGTACGCGACCTGGAAGCGGAAAATCTTGATCCCGCCAGCGGTTGAGCCTGAGCAGCCGCCGATAAAGCCCAGATAGAAGAACAGCATCAGCGAGAAGTTGCCCCAGAGGCTATAGTCCCCCAACGCGAAGCCTGTAGTCGTGACCACCGAGGTCACGTTCAGCGCCACATGTCGCAGGGCTTCCAGCCAATGCAGCTGGGTGGTCCACCAATACCAGGTGCCGAGCACCAGCCAGGTCACCAGCAACATGCCGAGCAGCCCCTGAACCTGTTCATCCTTGATCAGTGCTTTGCGGTTACCGCGCAAGGTCGCTACATACAGGGTGAACGGCAGGGCACCAAGAATCATGATGACGATCGCGACCCAATGCACTGCAGGCTCCGGCCACTTGGCCAAAGACTGGTCGGACGTTGAGAAACCACCGGTGGAAATCGCCGACATCGCGTGGTTGATCGCATCGAACGGGCTCATACCGGCCCACCAGAACGCCAGGCTGCCGAAAATGGTGATGCCGACGTAGGCCGCAACGATCAAACGCGCCACCATGTGCGAACGGGGCATGACTTTTTCGGAACGGTCCGACGACTCGGTCTGAAACAGCCGCATGCCACCGATACGCAGCAGTGGCAGAATCGCTACCGCCATGCCGATAAAGCCGATGCCGCCGATCCAGTGCAGCAACGAGCGCCACATCAGGATGCCGGGGGACATGTTGTCCAGGCCCGTGAGCACCGTCGCACCGGTGGCGGTGATGCCGGACATGCTTTCGAAGAACGAGTCGGTGTAGCTGATGCGCTGGGTCAGCAGGAACGGCAGCGCAGCGAAGATGCACACCACCACCCAACTGCTGACGGTCAGCAGGTACATGTCTCGCGGACGCAGGTGAATGTGTTCGGGACGGCCGGGGATGACCAGGGCCAAACCCGCGACGAAGGTAATCATGCTCGCCCAGAGGAACGATGGCAGGTCGCTGGTGCGGTCGAAAATCACCAGGGTGGCCATGGGCACGACCATGGCGATGGCCAGCGTGATCAGGAAGATGCCGATGATGAAACTAATGATCCGTAAGGTCGGCAACGCCATGAAGTCCGCTCGGGCTGAAATAGGGAAGGGCGCCATTCTACCTGTGGGGCCTGCTATGTAAACCGGCACTCCCGAGGTGGTTGCAGGGCCTGCCATCAATTATTGCCTGTGCGGCGCAGGCAATAATTGATGGCAGGCCCTAGAATGGCTTCACATTTTTTTCAGGAGGTGGCCGATGCAGGCTCTCGACGCTTTGCTCAACCGTGTTTCCGTTCCACGACTGCTCGAACCGGCACCGACCGCAGAACAACGCGAAGTGCTGTTTGGCGCCGCGATGCGAGCGCCAGACCACGGCCACTTGCAGCCTTGGCGCTTCCTGACAGTCGAAGGCGCGGCGCGCGAGCAAATGGGCGAGTTGCTGGCCGAAGCGGCGAAGCTGCAGGACAGTGAGGTGTCCGAGGCGGCGCTGGACAAGGCGCGTAACGGTCCACTGCGCGCGCCACTGGTGGTCGTGGTGATCGCGCGGTTGCAGGATCACGTTAAATATCCGAAGTCCGAACAGCTGCTGGCGGCGGGCTGTGCGGCTCACGGGATTTTGCTGGCGGCTTATGCGCAAGGGATTGGCGCGGTGTGGCGCACGGGTGAACTGGCGTATTCGGCGCATGTGGCCAAGGGGTTGGGCCTGGCTGAAGGGGAAGAGGTGATTGCGTTTCTTTACCTTGGGACGCCGCAGAAGGAACCGCGAGTGGCGGAGAAGGTTGATCTGGCCGAGTTCGTCAGCGCCTGGCCCGGTAAGGCCTGAAGATCAAAAGATCGCAGCCTCGTTTCACTCGACAGCTCCTACAGGGGGACGCGTAAGCCTTGTAGGAGCTGACGAGTTAAACGAGGCTGCGATCTTTTTGCATCACCACTGCACTTACGGCTGAACAACTGCCCCCGGCACCAACGGTAATTCGAGACTGGCGATAAACCCGCCATCAGGATGATTGGCCAACACCAGACTCCCACCGTGCCGCTCTGCCGCACGGCGCGCAATCGCCAATCCCAAACCATGCCCGGCCGCCGTCTGCCCCGGCGCCCGATAGAATGGTTCACCCAACTGGCTCAAATGCGCAGCCTCTACGCCCGGCCCATGGTCGCGCACACTGACCACAATCCGCTCACCCTGACGCACCGCCTGCATTTCAATCGACTGCCCCACCGGGTTGAACCGCTGAGCATTGCGCAGCAGGTTGTCTACGGCGCGCTCGATCATCGTCGGCCAGCCTTTAAGGTTCAGCTGCGACTCGGCCTCAAGGTGCACGTTCTGCTCCGGCGAACCCAGTTGAGCATCCTTTTGCAGGGTGTTGAGCAGCGCATTGAGATCAACCTCTTCGGCGCTGGCGTTGTCGGCATCGACCCGCGCCAGTACCAGAATTTCGCTGATCAGCGCTTCCAGTCGGTCGCACTCCCGAGTAAGGCGCGGCCAGAGTTTTTCCCGTTCTTCAGGGTTGGCCCGCTCGGCCAGTGCCAGCGCAATGCGCAGCCGGGCAAGCGGTGAACGCAGTTCATGGGACACATCTCGCAGCAACTGTCGCTGACTGCCGATCAAACTTTGCAGGCGCGCGCCCATGCGGTTGAAGTCGTTGGCCAGCACGCCGAACTCATCGCGCCGGTTGGCCAGTTTTACCAGGCTGTTTTGTTGGTAGGTGGTTTGCCCCAGATCATGCACCGCGCCGCGCAAGCGGTTGAGTGGGCGAGTAATGGACATCGTCACGAACAGGCTGAACAAGGTCAGGACCACCAGCGCGATACCCAGCGCACTCAACGGCCAGAGCAGGCTTTCGCGGTGCCATGAGTCCAGTTCCGGGTGCGGAATTCGATAGATCAGCAGGTAGGTGTCGCCGGTTTTTTCGCTGGTGTATTCCGCGGTCAGACGACGCCACGGCAGGCGGCGATCATCGTTGTTCTGTCGCGCTTCGAAGGCGGCCGCCCTACGTGGGAAGGTGCCGCGCACCACCGGGTCACCGCTCTCGTTGAGCACTTGAACGTCGATGTGATACTGGCGCTTGCGCTGTTCCAGAATGTCCTGGGCCGCGTCTTCACCCTGTGACTCGTAGGTTTGCGTCCACTGCTCGGCCAAAGTATTGAGGCCCGGATGGCGGCTGAGAATCCACGCGTCCTGATTGAGCATGTGCCCCAGCAGAATGGAGAGCCCTGCAACCAGAGCGATGGCCAACCAGAAGCTGGCCAGAATACGCCAGAACAATGAGCGCACAGAAAATCCTCAAGCAAAGAAAGCCCAACGGCGATTAACCGTTGGGCTGTGATATGACGCTAAAACATTATTGCGCCTTTTGCGGCTGTTGCGCTTTCCAGGCCTTGAACTCGGCCCATTCGGCGCGACGCTCAGCCTGTTTTTTCTGGATCTCGTCGAATTGCTTCTGTTGATCCGGTTTCAGCAAGGCACGCACGTCAGCTTCAGCTTTCTTGTGGTTGGCCGCCATTTCATCTTTCATGGCCTTCTGGTCGGCTGGCGAGAGTTTTTCCAGGTACTTGTCGACCACTTGCTTACGCTCATGCATCTGCTCGCCCATGATCTTGCGGATCTGCTCGCGCTGTTCGCGGCTCAGGTCCAGCTGGCTGTACGGGCCTTTGCCGTGCATGCCGTGCATCTGACCGCCATGGCGTGAGCCGTCCATCGGGCCACCCATCGGGCCGGCACCTTCAGGCATGGCCATGGCAACGGTCGGCAGGGTGGCAGCGAACATCAGAGCGATAAGAGTCTTGCGCATGGTGAATCTCCTTGTCTCGTTCCCGGTACGTTCCGGATGAGTACAGATTACGGAGATCAAGGTCAGCGGCGGTCAGCGGAGCGTAAAGCTTGGGTAAAGACGATTTTGTACCTTCCTGACAAACCCATGTCCCTGACGAACATGACCGGTGTAGCAGCTGTCGAGCCCCAGCGAGGCTGCGTTCGGCTGCGAAGCAGTCGTAAACCCTGAATACGCGGTTTACTTGAAAAAACGCGTCGCCTGATTTCACGACTGCTTCGCAGCCGAACGCAGCCTCGCAGGCTCGACAGCTGCTACGAAGGTTTGCGTTGGGTTTCAGAGGCTGTAGTAATAGCCACGGCTGCGCAGGGCCACGATGCGTGGGCGGCCGTCGGGGTGCGGGCCGATCTTTTTGCGCAGGTTGCTGACGTGCATGTCCAGGCTACGGTCGTACAGCGTCAGCTTGCGGCCGAGGGCGATTTGCGCCAGTTCCTGTTTGTCCAGCGGCTCGCCGGGTTGCTTGAGCAGGGCTTCGAGCAAACGGCTTTCGGAGACGGTGAGGGTGAATTCCTGTTCATCGATGCTGACCACGCCGCGCCCCGGACTGAAACACAGGTCACCCAGTTCGAGCTGACTGGAGACTGCTGCCGGATGACTGCGGCGCAACACGGCGCGCAGGCGGGCTGTCAGTTCCCGTGGGTCGCACGGTTTGGCCAGGTAATCGTCGGCGCCGAGTTCCAGGCCGAGGATGCGGTCCAGCGGCTCGCCGCGGGCCGAGAGCATCAGCACCGGCAAGTCCGGGTGATCGCTGCGCAATTGCTTGAGCAATTCCAGGCCGCTGCCGTCCGGCAGCATGACGTCCAGTACCACGGCTGCCGGCGACGTTTCGGCCAGTGCGCGACGGGCGCTCTGACCATCGTGGCAGGCGCGGACCTGGAAGCCTTCCTGGCTCAACCAACTGCTCAGGAGCTCACACAGCTCCTGGTCATCATCAATTAATAACAGCTCGCTCATGACTCACTCAATTTAGCCATTGCCTACGTTTTCTGGTGGCACCACTGGCGAAGATACCGCAGAGCAGCGCCAATAGCGCTACTGCGGCGCCGATGACGAACCACTGTTGCTGATCGGTCAATAGACGCGGCAGCGGGCTGCTGGCCTGGGCTTCCTTGAGTTGCAGCTTGAGGCGCTGATTCTCTTGACGCAACCGGCTCAGCTGAGCGCTTTCGCGTTCGGCATCGGTATTTTTCAGTTGTTTGCTCAGTTCTTCTCGTTGCTGTTCGCTTACCTTCAAGCGCTGTTGCAACTCGGTGATCTGGCTGCCGGCGCTTAGGGACAATGGCGTGGAATTACCGCCCTCGGCGCTTTCTTCACCGTGGGCGGGGGCCACGATCGACAACGTCACCAACATCAGACACAACGGACCCTTGCGCATCGCGACTCCTGATTCCAATCGAGTTATTGGGCAAGTTGTCGGCAGGCAAACGAGAATAATGAGCGATTGAGAGCACGATGAACCTACAAGGTTCATCGTGCGGGGAGAAATTACGGCAGGACTTGCTTGAACGGCTTGACCGAAACGTTGGCGTAGACGCCTGCGGCGATATACGGATCAGCGTCGGCCCAAGCCTGGGCGGCGCTCAGGGAGTCGAATTCGGCGACGATCAGGCTGCCGGTGAAACCCGCAGCGCCCGGATCATTGCTGTCGACCGCCGGGTGTGGGCCGGCCAAAACGATGCGACCTTCACCTTTGAGCACTTGCAGGCGCTCAAGGTGTGCAGGCCGTGCGGCCAGGCGGGCTTCCAGGGAGTTGGCGACGTCTGTGGCAATGATTGCGTAAAGCATGTCAGTCCTCGGTTTTTGGCGTTGTGGTATCGGCGTCGTGCAGGTGGCGGGACAAATAAATGCCCTGGGCGACCAGGAACAGCAGCGTCATGCCCAGGCTGCCGAAGACTTTGAAGTCGACCCAGTAGTCCTGAAAGGTGAACGCGACGAACAGGTTGGCGGCACCGCAAAACAGGAAAAACCCGATCCAGGCGATGTTCAAGCGGGTCCAGACCGGCTCCGGCAGGGTCAGCGCGTGGCCCATGATGCGTTTGATCAGCAGTTGCTCACCGACGAAGTGGCTGCCAATGAACGCCAGGGCGAACAGCCAGTTCACCACCGGGGCTTTCCACTTCAGGAAAGTTTCGCTGTGGAACGCCAGGGTCAGGCTGCCGAAGACCAGGCAGGCGATGAGGGTCAGCCACTGGCTCTTCTCGAGCTTGCGCTGCTTGATGAACAGCGTGCCGTAAACCACCAGGGAGCTGATGATCAGCATGGCGGTGGCGCTGTAGATACCGCCTACAGTTACCTCGTGGCCGGCAATGTCGACGACCCGGGGATCGAGTTTGAAGACGATGAAGAACAGCAGAAGCGGGATGAAATCGATGAATTGTTTCACAGTGGCAGCCAGAAGCAGGATGTGGCGGCATAATAACAAACATATGGGCGCGCGATAGCGCCAGCTGATTTGAGGTAAAAAAGTCCTGTGAATGTTGATTTGCACTGCCATAGCACGGCCTCCGATGGCGCTCTCGCGCCTGCAGTACTGGTTGCGCGTGCGTTCGAGAAAGGCGTGCGAGTCCTGGCCTTGACCGATCACGACACCCTCGAGGGCCTCGACGAGGCTCGCAGTGCGGCGACTGCGCTGGGGATGCAACTGGTCAACGGCGTCGAATTGTCCTGCACCTGGGGCGGCGCGACCATTCACGTGCTGGGCTATGGTTTCGACGTCAACGCCGCACCGTTGGTCGAGGCCATCGCAAAATTGCACGATGGCCGCTGGTTACGGTCCGAAGAAATTAGCCGCAAGTTGGCGCTTAAAGGCATGCCGGGTGCGCTGGAAGGGGCTCGGGCCGTCCAGCAGGAACTGGGCGACAGTGGCAACGCGCCGGCCCGCCCGCATTTCGCCGACTGGATGGTGCGTGAAGGTTTCGTCAAGGACCGCGCCGAAGCGTTCCGCAAATGGCTGGGCGCCGGCAAGCTGGGGGACGTCAAGCAACATTGGCCGACCCTGGAAGACACGGTCGAAACCCTGCGCGCCGCCAAGGCCTGGATCAGCCTGGCGCATCCGTGGCACTACGATTTCACTCGCAGCAAACGTCGCCGGCTGATTGCCGACTATATTCAAGCAGGGGGCCACGCTATCGAAGTGGTCAATGGCCATCAGCCCGCCGAGCAAGTGGGCAGCCTGGCGATTCTCGCCCGAGAATTCGGTCTGCTGGTCAGCGCCGGCAGTGATTTTCATGGCCCTGGAGGCTGGTCCGAGATCGGTGAGTACCGCCCGCTCCCGGAGGATCTGCCACCACTGTGGTGTCGATTCAAACATGACCCAATTATTGCCGCCGTCTGAACAGGTAGAGAATGTGAGTCAATTTTTCCAGATTCATCCGGAAAACCCGCAAGCGCGCCTGATCAAACAGGCTGTCGAGATCATCCGCAGCGGCGGGGTGGTGATTTATCCCACAGACTCGTCCTACGCCATTGGTTGCCAGATCGGCGACAAGAATGCCGTGGAGCGCGTGCGCCGGTTGAGACAGCTGGACGAAAAGCATAACTTCGCGCTGATTTGCAGCGACCTGTCGCAACTGGGGCTGTTTGCAAAGATCGATACCGGCACCTTCCGCCTGCTTAAAGCTCATCTTCCAGGACCTTACACCTTCATTCTGAACGCCACCCGCGAAGTCCCGCGGCTGTTGTTGCACCCGAAAAAACGCACCATCGGCCTGCGCGTACCGAGCCATCCGATTGCCCTGGCGCTGTTGGAGGAACTCGGCGAACCGCTGATGAGCGTGACCCTGATCATGCCCGGCGACACCGACCCGATGACGGACCCGTACGAAATGCGCCAGTTGCTCGAGCATCAGGTCGACCTGATCATCGACGGCGGTTTCGGCGGGATCAAGGCGTCCACCGTGATCAACCTCGCCGACGGCGAGCCGGAAGTGATCCGCGTTGGTTGCGGCGACCCGACGCCGTTCATGGCCGAGGCGTAGATGTCTGCAGTAGAACCCGTTGTCGACAGTCAGGCCGGAGCCCAGCAAGAGCTGCCCTTCGCGATGGTCTATGGCCAGGCGGTCATGGAAATGCCGCTGGACCTGTACATTCCACCGGATGCGCTTGAAGTCTTTCTCGAAGCCTTCGAAGGCCCCCTCGACCTGCTGCTGTACCTGATCCGCAAACAGAACATCAATATCCTCGACATCCCGGTGGCGGAAATCACCCGGCAATACATGGGCTATGTCGAGTTGATGCAATCGGTGCGTCTGGAACTGGCCGCCGAGTACCTGGTCATGGCCGCGATGCTGGCCGAGATCAAATCGCGGATGCTGCTGCCGCGTGCCGAAACGATCGAGGCCGAAGAAGACGACCCTCGCGCCGAACTGATCCGCCGCTTGCAAGAGTACGAACGCTTCAAGGCCGCCGCCGAAGGCATCGATGGCCTGAGCCGTGTGGGTCGTGACGTGGTCGTCCCCAAGCTCGACGCCCCGGAAGCCCGGGCACGCAAGCTGTTGCCAGACGTGCGTCTTTCAGAGCTGTTGTTGTCCATGGCAGAAGTGTTGCGCCGTGGTGACATGTTCGAAAGTCACCAGGTCAGCCGCGAGGCACTGTCCACCCGCGAACGCATGAGCGATGTGCTGGAGCGCCTCAAGGGCGGCGGTTTCGTGCCCTTTGCCGAGCTGTTCACCGCTGAGGAAGGACGTCTGGGGGTGGTGGTAACCTTTATGGCGATTCTCGAACTGGTCAAGGAATCCTTGGTCGAGCTGGTGCAGAATGAGCCGTTCGCAGCGATCCACGTGCGGGCCCGAGCCGAATAACGAGTTGAATCATGAACCTGACTGAACCCCGCGAGCTGGCGCCATTGCTTGAAGCCTTTCTGTTGGCCTCGGGAAAACCGCAATCGCTTGAACGCCTGTTCGAACTCTTCGAAGAGGGCGAGCGACCGGAGCCGCCGGTCTTCAAGA
Source organism: Pseudomonas rossensis (assembly GCF_039888995.1). NCBI lineage: Bacteria > Pseudomonadati > Pseudomonadota > Gammaproteobacteria > Pseudomonadales > Pseudomonadaceae > Pseudomonas > Pseudomonas rossensis. The sequence continues at coordinate 20,581 of NZ_JBBWCB010000041.1, forward strand.
AAGCCCTGACGATTCTCGCCAAGTCCTGCGACGGTCGGGCCTTCGAGCTGAAGGAAGTGGCTTCCGGTTATCGTCTGCAGATCCGCGAAAAGTTCTCGCCGTGGGTAGGACGTTTGTGGGAAGAGCGGCCGCAGCGCTATTCCCGCGCCATGCTCGAAACCATTGCGCTGATCGCTTATCGCCAGCCAATCACCCGGGGCGAGATCGAAGATGTGCGTGGCGTGGCGGTCAACAGTCACATCGTCAAAACCTTGCTGGAGCGCGAGTGGATCCGCATCGTCGGCTACCGCGACGTGCCGGGTAAGCCGGCGATGTTTGCGACCACCAAGGCGTTTCTCGATCACTTCAACTTGAAAAACCTCGACGATTTGCCACCGCTGGCCGAATTGCGCGAGCTTGAGCCTGATCCGGTGCTCGATTTCGACGACGCGCCGGTGCCTGCCGGACTGCAGGAGTTGGCCGACGCCAGCGCCGACCCGGAAGAGCCGAAGGAAGAAACCAGTTTCCACACGTTGTTGCTGGAGCTGGACACCATGGAGGAGGGGCTCAAGACCGACTTTGATGATCTGTTGCGTGATGACGCGGTGGCTGAGACCGAGGAGATTCTGGATCAGCCCGAGCTTGAGCCTGAAATCGAAGTTGAACTTCAGGTCGAGCCCGAAGCTACAGTCGAAGAAGAGCAGGAACAAGAAGATGATGTGCTGGGTGTTGCCGAAGCTCGCGAAAAACTCCTGGCCGCTGTCGCCGCCCTTGAACAACACAAGCCCGAGCCCGAGTTGACCGACGAAGAAGCCGAAGCCCGGGCCCTCGCCGAAGCGATCGAGGCCGAACGCCGCGCATTCGAAGACGATTAACCTGACTTCAAAAACTGTAGGAGCCGAGCTTGCTCGCGATAGCAGTCTTCCAGTCACTTTGATGTTGTATGTGCCGACGTCATCGCGAGCAAGCTCGGCTCCTACACAAAGCCGGTCGGCGGAAAAACAAGTAAGTCTCCATTGATCAGCTAGTCTCTGATGCGCGAACGCTCCCATGAGCGTATGATTCTCGACCCTTCGGCGATCCCTTCGCCCAAGTACCAGCTTTTAACTCTTCAGGCCAGGCCTGAACAGACCACACCGGGAGGTGCCCAGATGAGTATCAACGACCAGAAAGACGACCAGGAAATCGGCCCAGCAGGCGAGAAACTGCAGAAAGTCCTCGCCCGTATCGGCGTCGGCTCGCGCCGTGACGTAGAAGCCTGGATCAGTCACGGCCGCATCAAGGTCAATGGCAAAGACGCCACCCTCGGGCAGCGCGTCGACATGCACGACGCCATCACCATTGATGGCAAGGTGATCAAGCGCGAAGAAGCCGCCGAGTCGGTACGCCGCGTGATCATGTACAACAAGCCGGATGGCGAAATCTGCACCCGCCTTGATCCGGAAGGCCGTCCGACCGTTTTCGACAAGATGCCGCGCCCGAAAGAAGGTCGCTGGATCAACATCGGTCGTCTGGACATCAACACCACCGGCCTGCTGATGTTCACCACCGACGGTGAGCTGGCCAACCGCCTGATGCACCCTTCCTACGAAATGGACCGTGAGTACGCGGTACGTGTGCGTGGTGAAGTCGATGACGAGATGATCGAGCGTCTGAAAGCTGGCGTCGTCCTCGAAGACGGCCCGGCCAAGTTCACCGATATCAAGCAAGCGCCGGGTGGCGAAGGTTTTAACCACTGGTATCACTGCGTGGTGATGGAAGGTCGCAACCGCGAAGTCCGTCGTCTGTGGGAATCCCAGGGCCTGGTGGTCAGCCGTCTGAAGCGCGTGCGTTTCGGCCCGGTGTTCCTCAACTCTGACCTGCCGATGGGTCGCTGGCGCGAAATGAGCCAGTACGAAGTCGACATTCTGAGTGCTGAAGTTGGCCTGACGCCTGTGGCCATGCCGCAGATGAACGCCAAGAGCAAAGACAAGCTCGACCGCATGCAGCGTAAATCGTCGCGTCCAATGGGCAAGACCGAGCGCGTGCGTACGTTGCGTCCAGCGGTCGGCAACCAGACAGCGGCTACTCCACGTGATACTCGTGAACCGCATATCGAAGGCGAGCGTCCAGCCCGCAAACCAGCAGCACCTCGTGCTGACGGCGAGCGCGGTCCACGCACGCCACGTCCGGCCAATGGTCGCACCGAGCGCGGCGAAGGCCGTGGAGCACCAAGCGGTGGTCGTAGTGATCGCGGTGCTCCAGCCGGTCGTGGCGAGTCTCGTGGTGAGTCGGGTCGCGGTACGCCGGTGGCAGACCGTCCTTCCGACACCAAGCGCCCGGCCAAGGCACCGGCGAAGAAGCGTCCAGGCATCGTTCTGGTCGACAAGGACGCTCCATCGGGCAAACGCCGTGGTGCGCCAGCCGGTTCGGGCCAGCGTCCAGGCTTCGGTCGTCGCAAGCCTGAGTAATTGGTAAGCGCCACATGAAAACGCCAACCTTCGGGTTGGCGTTTTTTTTCGTCTGGCTAATCAGAAGACAAACCGCCCATCAAACACCGGCTCATCATCCAGCGCCAACACGCCACTGGAGAAGATCAGGTCCAGATGATGGCTACCCTTCGCGCCACCCCCCAATCCCAGATGCAGCCCGCAATGGCGCTCCTCAAACCCTGCATTGCGTGCATACAACGCTTTAACGCCTTCGTTGGTGCCGATCCCCAACTCCTCAATGTGCCGATTGGATGGATTGGCCTCCAGGTACTTGTTGAAGTCATGTTCCAGCCCCGGCACCTCGGTGGCGATTTTGCTGATGGTCGAGTTTTCGATCCACAACTCTAGCGGCGACTCCAGCACCCCGTATTTGCGGGCAAATGGAATGGTGCTGAGAAAAGTCCCCATGAATTTGACCCGGCCGTTAATGGCCTCGCTGTGCGTGGCAATTTCACCAGGTGCCAGATCGAAGTTGCCGACACCGTTGATGTCGGTCCACTTCTTGATACTACTCAACGGTGTTTCGAACCACGAGCCGTGATCATCTTTGAAACTTAACGTGGTGGCATGGGACATGCGCTGGATCAAGTGGCTGTTCAACCCGGCAATGCGCTGCGGGGTGACACTGAACGTGTCGTAGAAGTAATCGCCGTAATCCTTGAACAGCAGCGACTTCTTCCAGTTCTCGGCCATGACGCCTTGCAGCGCGCGGACAAATTCCGGGCCGTCGGGGCGTGGGTTGGGCAGGGTGGAAGAATCGTAGAAAAAAATGTACAGATCGCTGTCGGCAATCGCCTGGGCCAGCAATTCCGTGGGTTCCAGATCCAGTCGCATCGCGCTGAAACTGAAGCGTGGGCTGGCACCGGCCTGTTCGGCGATGGCGCTCGTCAGTGCCTGGTAATCAGCCGTGTGGCCGAGCAAGACCTTCGCCGGGTTGATGCCGGCAACGGCAGGGTGATGTTCGAGGTAGTAAAGGAAATGCGAAATGGCGCGTTGCTTATCCATGTAGTCCTCCCTGACAAACCGAGAAAAAGTGGCAGGCACAACCGGCCGGATCGTGCCTGCCGGGATGTCTTACAGAGGCCACATCGCTGTGCCGAACGGAACAACCGCATCGGCTTGCATCATTTCAACGGCGGCGTCATGGGTCGGTGCTTCAAACCAATCGTCCAGTTGCAGTTCAGTTTCCAAGTCTTTTTCAAGTGCTTGCATTGTGAATCTCCTAGATGACTTTTTCGGTAAGTGCTGCGGCGCGTTTTCAGTCATTGAATAACCCGCCAACTTGCTGATTGATGCGTCTCGGCAAGTCGCTGAAAACCTAGTTCACAGGTTTTTAAATTGCAAAAAAATAATCAAATAAGATTTGTTTGAACTTTTTATTCTGTTTTTCATTAAGCAATTTGTTAATAAAAAACAAAAAACTAACTCGACCTTTCCCTAAGGATACGTCCTACCGTCAATTTGCAGTCAACCTACAGCCAGATCTGATTCGGTAAGTTTACGTTACGGCATGTAAAGAAATACTGACGAAATCAAGCCTCAAAGCCCTTGGTTTCGCGCTTGCGGAAGGGATGTAAGGAAAACCTTCCGCCTAACAGCCAATTGACCCTTCCGCAGGGCTCTGGCCCGCTTGTTTCAGGCGCGGTTGAAGGGTGAGATGCGCCCCATGCCTGTCGTGCAGGTGCATAACAAGAAGGAGGCGCAATGTACGCCGTGACTGATCTCCATCTCCCCCCGTGGAGCGATTTTTCCGTCGTTCCCGTCGATGACCCGCAAAGGTCTGACTCTAATTTTGCAGCCGCCCGAGACCCTCGAGGCGGACACAGGCAATCCCGGCAAATGACACGCTGATCCAGCAGTGTCTGGCAGCAGGGGGTTACAGGTGTACAATGCGCCGCGTTTTAACTGTGACCTCCTGCGCATCTGCGCAAACCTCAAGGCTATCCGCCTTGTTCACTCCGCCGCGCCACAAGCGTGTCGGGTTCGATTTCGTCACAGATAAAAACAAACAGGTGACGCATGACCGTTGTAAAAACGCTGAACTCCTTTTGCCTTCGCTGGGGTTTGATCGGCGCTGCTTGAAATCGCAACCGAGCAGCAACGTCTAACGAACATCATCAAACCTTGCGTGAGACCCTTTTCATGAGTGGACAAAACTCGCATTCAGGCGAGCTGAAACGCGGCCTGAAAAATCGCCACATTCAACTGATCGCCCTCGGTGGCGCGATCGGTACCGGGCTGTTCCTCGGCTCGGCCGGCGTACTGAAATCCGCCGGCCCGTCGATGATTCTCGGCTACGCCATCTGCGGCTTCATTGCTTTCATGATCATGCGCCAGCTCGGCGAAATGATCGTCGAAGAGCCAGTCGCCGGTTCCTTCAGCCACTTCGCCCATAAATACTGGGGCGGTTTCGCCGGCTTCCTGTCGGGCTGGAACTGCTGGATTCTGTACATTCTGGTGGGCATGTCGGAGCTGACCGCGGTCGGTAAATACATCCACTACTGGGCGCCACACATCCCGACGTGGGTCTCGGCAGCCGGCTTCTTCGTCCTGATCAACTTGATCAACCTGGCCAACGTCAAAGTCTTTGGTGAGGCCGAGTTCTGGTTCGCGATCATCAAGGTCGTGGCCATCGTCGGCATGATTGCGCTCGGCAGCTACCTGCTGGTCAGCGGCGACGGCGGCCCGCAAGCGTCGGTGACCAACCTGTGGGTCCACGGCGGTTTCTTCCCGAATGGTGTCAGCGGCCTGGTGATGGCCATGGCGATCATCATGTTCTCCTTCGGCGGCCTGGAAATGCTCGGTTTCACCGCAGCTGAAGCCGACAAGCCGAAAACCGTGATCCCGAAAGCCATCAACCAGGTGATCTACCGGATCCTGATTTTCTACATCGGTGCGTTGGTTATCCTGCTTTCGCTGACGCCATGGGACAGCCTGTTGGCGACCCTGAACGCGTCGGGTGATTCCTACAGCGGCAGCCCGTTCGTTCAAGTGTTCTCGATGCTCGGCAGTGACACCGCTGCGCACATCCTCAATTTCGTGGTCCTGACCGCGGCGCTGTCGGTGTACAACAGCGGCACCTACTGCAACAGCCGCATGCTGCTGGGCATGGCCGAGCAGGGCGATGCGCCGAAAGCCTTGTCGAAGATCGACAAGCGCGGCGTGCCAGTGCGTTCGATCCTTGCTTCGGCGGCGGTGACATTGATTGCCGTATTGCTGAACTACCTGATCCCGCAAAACGCGCTGGAACTGTTGATGTCGCTGGTGGTTGCCACCCTGGTGATCAACTGGGCGATGATCAGCTTCTCGCACTTCAAGTTCCGCCAGCACATGAACAAGACCAACCAGACGCCGCTGTTCAAGGCCTTTTGGTACCCGTACGGGAACTACATCTGCCTGGCGTTCGTGGTGTTCATTCTGGGCGTCATGTTGCTGATTCCGGGGATTCAGATCTCGGTGTATGCGATTCCGGTGTGGGTCGCGTTCATGTGGATTTGCTACGGCATCAAGAACAAGCGCAGTGCTCAGGATGCGTTGCAGGCTGCAAACGCGAAGTAAGCGTAGTACGCAGAAACAACAAACCCGGCCAATGTGCCGGGTTTTTTGTGCGCGCTGCAAAACCTGTGGGAGCGTGGCTTGCCCGTGATGAACGATAACGCGGTGTGCCTGATGAACCGCGGTGCCTGAATCGCGGGCAAGCCACGCTCCCACAGGGACCGCATTCTTTCAGTTCATTCGGGGTATCCTGCGCGTTCTGAATACGGACCCTTTTCCATGCTGGTGATTTCCAACAACGTGCATCTGCCGGATGCCGAGATCGAATTGACCGCCATTCGCGCCCAGGGCGCCGGTGGGCAGAACGTCAACAAGGTCTCCAGCGCGGTGCACCTGCGTTTCGACATTCCGGCCTCGTCCTTGCCCGAGTTCTACAAGGAGCGGCTGCTAGCGTTGCGTGACAGTCGCATCACCAGCGAAGGGGTGTTGATCATCAAGGCCCAGCAATACCGCACGCAAGAAGCCAATCGCGCGGATGCGCTGGAACGGCTGACCGAGTTGATCCTCAGTGCCACCAAGGTAGAAAAGAAACGTCGCCCGACCAAACCGACCCTCGGTTCGAAGAAGCGTCGGCTCGAATCCAAGACCAAGCGTGGCAGCATCAAGGCCGGGCGCGGCAAGGTCGATTTTTAGCGGGCTTCTCGTTCGTCACGGTACTTTTCATTAAGGTGCTTTGGCGCCTGCCGGTACAAGTAGACGCTCAGAGCCATACCGCTCAACGCGGCGAGTGCAGCGAACAGGAAGATCGAGGCAAAACCAAAGCCTGCCGCAATCGCACCGGCCAGCGGCCCGGTAATCCCCAGCGACAAATCGATGAACAACGAATAAGCCCCGACTGCCGCACCACGACTTGAGGCCGGCACCAGGTTGACCGCTTCCACCCCTAGCGCGGGGAACACCAGCGAGAAACCGAACCCGCTTAGCGCCGCACCGGCCAGTGCCCAATGAGCGTCCGGCGCCAGCCATAGCAGCAGCAAGCCGAGGGTTTCCACCGACAGGCAGACAATCGCCACGCGAAAGCCGCCGAGGCGGTTGATCAGATTGCCGAACAGCAGCCGCGCACCAATGAAACTGGCACCGAACAAACTCAAACACAGCACCGCGTTGTCCCAATGCTGCGTGGCGTAATACAACGTGATGAAAGTCGCGATAGTGCCGAAACCGATGGAACCCAGCGCCAGACCGCAACCATGTGGCAGCACGCGCCCCAGCACATGCATGAACGGCAAACGCTCACCGACCACAATCGGCGCGGCGGTTTTTGGCCAGGCCAGCACCAGGCCGAGGACGGCCAGCAACACGATGCTCACGCCCATGCTCCACAACCCCAATTGACTGACCAGCAGCACGCCCAGCGGTGCGCCGACCGCCAGTGCGCCATAACTGGCGATGCCGTTCCAGGAAATGACCTTGGCTGTATTCGCCGCGCCGACCCGGCCGATGCCCCAGCCGATCGAACCGGAGCCCACCAGGCTTTCCGCGCTGCCGAGCACCAGACGGCCGATCAACAGGCTGATCAGGCTCAAGGTCGGCAGGCTCTGGGTCCAGGCCGAAATCAGCATGAACACGCCGCTCAAACCGCAGCCGGCGAGGCCGTACATCACGGCGAGTTTGCTGCCCTTGTTGTCGATGATTTTCCCGGCATACGGACGGCTGAGCAGGGTGGCCAGGTATTGCACGCTGATCACCAGGCCGGCGATGACCGCGCCGAAGCCCAGGTCGCTGTGGACGTAGCCCGGCAACACGGCCAGGGGAATGCCGATATTCAGATAGCCGATGAAGGTGAACAGGACGATGGAAACGACTTGCACCGTGACCGCCAGGGGGCGCTGGTTTTCAGACATGGTAAAGATCCACGGGTAAGCAGGATAGATAGGCTGCTTATGATAGCGGCGCGAGCGGCTAATGGTCGTGGAAAAAGTAAAACTATTTGCCGGGCGGGGATGAATCAGGGGTTGGCGGGAGCGACCAAGTGCGTGGTGACCAAGGCGGCCAGGGCGTTTTCTTCGCTACCGAAGCGGGCGAGCAGTGCGGCGCGTTTCTCGGGGGAAAGGCGATTCCAGATCTCGATCATCTTCTCGGTGGTGCCGATCAGGACGCTGGCCTGCAGCTCTTCATCAAAAGGAGGAGTGAAGTCGTCGGTCATGTGCTCAAGGGTTCAGGCGGTGTGGAAAGCGCATGTTAGCGCTTTCCACACGGTCTGGCATTGCAGGTGAATCAGTCTTCGCTGTCGGCCTTGCGGCGTTCAGTGGCTTCTTTCGGCTCGGGCTGTTGGGCACCGGCTTGTTGCGTGGGCGTCTGCTCAGTTTCGTGCAGGCTTGGGAAGGGGAGATTAGGGATCTCGTGCATATCGCGCTCCTCGCAAAGTCTGTTGATAGATCTGGTAGATCCGCGCTTTTAAAAAAGCCTGGGAAGGATACAGCAGGAGAAATGACAAATAGACTTTTATATCCAATTGTTGCGACGGATGGGATTGTCTAGACAGGTCTGCAAGAGGGGGCGACACAAAACAAATGTGGGAGCGAGCAGGCTCGCTCCCACAGGGGGGCTGTGCAGGGTTTAATGGTTATTTGCAGACTTCGGCGATTGCCTCGGCCAGCAAATCAAGGCGTGTGGCATCAATCCCTGCCACGTTGGCCCGGCCAGTGCCCACCATGTAAACGCTGTGATGATCGCGCAGTTGTTTGACCTGTTCCGGCGTCAAACCGGTGTAGGAAAACATCCCGCGCTGCACGCCGATGTGCGCAAAGCGATCACGCAAACCATGAGGTTCGAGCGCTTCAACCAAACCGCTGCGCAGTTGGGCGATACGCAAACGCATGGCTTCCACTTCGTCGGCCCAGAGGCTTCTCAGCTCCGGATCACCGAGGATGGTCGCTACCACAGCAGCGCCGTGATCCGGCGGTGTCGACCACAGGTTGCGGGCGATGTTGGCCAGTTGGCTGCGGATATCCACCAGCTTGTCAGCGTTTTTCGCGCAGACAATCAGTGCGCCGGTGCGGTCGCGGTACAGGCCGAAGTTCTTCGAGCAGGAACTGGTGATCAGCACTTCCGGCAAGGCGGCAGCGAACAACCGGGTCGACCAGGCGTCCTGTTCCAGGCCATCGCCGAAGCCTTGGTAGGCGAAGTCGATCAGTGGCACCAAATCGCGACTGCGCACCACGTCCAGCACCCGGCGCCAATCGTCATGGGACAGATCGAAACCGGTCGGATTATGGCAGCAGGCGTGAAGCAGCACCACATCGCCCTTCGGCGCTTCGTTGAGAACTGCGAGCATCGCTTCGACGTCGAGGCGGTTATCGCTGCCGACGTACGGGTAATGACTGACCTTGACCCCGGCCGCTGCGAAAATGGTTTCGTGAATCGGCCAGGTCGGGTTGCTCAGCCACACGCCACGGCCCGGAAGGCACTGAGCGATGAAGTCGGCACTCAAGCGTAGCGCGCCAGTGCCGCCCGGCGTTTGCGTTGCGCCGGCCCGTTGTTCGGCGATCAGCGGGGAATCGGCACCCAGCACCAATTCAACGATGGCCTTGCCGAACGCCGGTTCGCCGTGACCACCGATGTAGGTCTTGGTTGTCTGACTATCCACCAGGCGCTGCTCGGCGAGCTTCACGGCCTGGGGAATCGGTGTCAGGCCCTGGGCATCTTTATAGACGCCCACGCCGAGGTCGAATTTGCGCGAGTTGGGGTCCTGCGCATAGGCCTCCATCAGGCCGAGAATCGGGTCGCCGGGTACTCGGCCGATGGCGTCGAAATGCATTATTTGCGGCCCTCGGCGTCCTTGGCCACTTCGTCAGTGCGCGCGGCCATGATGAAGTCGTTGCGGTGCAGGCCTTTGATGGAGTGGCTCCACCAGGTCACGGTGACTTTGCCCCACTCGGTGAGCAGGCCTGGGTGATGACCTTCGGCCTCGGAGATTTCACCGACGGCGTTGGTGAACGCCAACGCGTGCTTGAAGTTCTTGAACAGGAAAACTTTTTCCAGCTGCATCACGCTGTCGCGCACTTCAATGTTCCAGTCCGGGATCTGCTTGATCAGTACCGGCAGTTCTTCGTCGCTGACCTGAGGAGCGCCGGCTTGGCAGGCTTCGCAGTGGGCTTGGTTTAATGTGGACATGATGGGTTCCTGAAATCGAATTATTGGAAATCGGCCGTCAGTGTCACCACGCTAAACCAAAGCGTCGGTTCCTGACAGGCTCACTTGATTCTAAAAGCTGCGGATCACGCAGCCTTTGGCGGAAATTTTGGTGTGTGCAAGCCCAACTGCATGCCTTGCTTGACCATGCCCATGATGTCTTCGTGGGCGAGGTCGAACAGGCGCTTGAGGTTCGGCAGGACAAAGTACAGCGGTTGCAGGATGTCGATGCGATACGGCGTGCGCATGCATTCCAGCGGATCGAAGGCCTGATGTTCAGGTTCGTTCGACAGGCAGTAAACGGTTTCTTTTGGAGAAGAAAGAATGCCGCCGCCGTAGATGCGCAGGCCTTCTGAAGTATCGACCAGACCGAACTCGATGGTCATCCAGTACAGACGCGCCAGGTACACGCGTTCTTCCTTGGAAGCCTGCAGGCCGAGTTTGCCGTAGGTGTGGGTGAATTCGGCGAACCAAGGGTTGGTCAGCAGCGGGCAGTGGCCAAAAATCTCGTGGAAAATGTCCGGCTCTTGCAGGTAATCCAGTTCTTCGCGGGTACGAATAAACGTCGCTACCGGGAACTGCTTGTTGGCGAGCAATTCGAAAAAGGTCTGGAAGGGGATCAGTGCGGGAACCCGGGCGACCTGCCACCCAGTGGTTTCACCGAGGACCTTGTTAATCTCGCCGAGTTGCGGAATGCGGTCGTGGGGCAGACCGAGTTTTTCGATACCGTCCAGGTATTCCTGGCACGCACGACCCTCGATCACTTTCAGTTGGCGAGTAATCAGCGTGTTCCACACCGCATGTTCTTCGGCGGGGTAGTCGATAAAACCTTGCGCATCGGGCTCGCGAGCCACGTATTGCGTCTGCTTCATGCTGCTCTCCTGCTAGGGGATTTCGTTCTTGTTATGTCCTGCTATGGACCTAGAAATACCTCAAGAAATGCGGCGTTGCAGCACGTGAGTCGCGCTGTGCGTAGGAGAATTCGTCGATTTTTGTAAAGTATTCGTTACGGATCGGCCGCTATGGCGCAGGGATTGAGATTTGCGGGTTTGAAATGGCGTGCAGGTGTCACATAATCTTGACGACTAAGTTGGCGCCTGGGCAGAAAATTTCTGGCTCAGGCCCTCGATCACTCCTGTTTCGGGCCTTTTTATGCGTATCAAAGTCCACTGCCAGAACCGCATCGGCATTCTGCGCGACATTCTCAACCTGCTGGTGGAGTACGGGATCAACGTCGCTCGCGGCGAGGTCGGCGGTGAGCATGGCAATGCGATCTACCTGCATTGCCCGAACCTGATCAACATTCAGTTTCAGGCGTTGCGTCCGAAATTCGAATCGATTGCCGGAGTTTTTGGCGTCAAGCGCGTAGGGCTGATGCCCAGCGAACGTCGGCACATGGAGCTCAATGCGTTGCTCGGCGCCTTGGAGTTTCCGGTGCTGTCGATCGACATGGGCGGCTCGATCGTCGCGGCCAACCGCGCGGCGGCGCAGTTGCTCGGCGTGCGGGTAGATGAGGTGCCGGGGATTCCGCTGTCGCGTTACGCGGAGGATTTCGACTTGCCAGAACTGGTGCGCGCCAACAAGTCACGGATCAACGGGCTGCGGGTCAAGGTCAAGGGCGACGTGTTTCTCGCCGACATCGCGCCACTGCAATCGGAGCATGACGACAGCGAAGCCATGGCCGGCGCGGTACTCACGCTGCACCGCGCCGACCGGGTCGGTGAGCGCATCTATAACGTGCGCAAGCAGGAGCTGCGCGGTTTCGACAGCATTTTCCAAAGCTCGAAGGTGATGGCCGCGGTGGTGCGCGAAGCCCGACGCATGGCGCCGCTGGATGCGCCGCTATTGATAGAAGGTGAAACCGGTACGGGTAAAGAGTTGTTGGCGCGAGCCTGCCACCTGGCGAGTCCGCGGGGGCAGTCACCGTTGATGGCGCTCAACTGCGCCGGCCTGCCGGAATCCATGGCTGAGACGGAGCTGTTCGGCTACGGCCCCGGCGCTTTCGCAGGGGCGAGGGCAGAAGGCAAACTCGGTCTGCTGGAGCTGACGGCGGGCGGTACGCTGTTTCTCGATGGTGTCGGGGAAATGAGCCCGCGTTTGCAGGTCAAGTTGCTGCGTTTCCTGCAGGACGGTTGCTTCCGTCGTGTGGGCAGCGATGAAGAGGTTTATCTGGATGTACGGGTGATCTGCGCGACGCAGGTCGACCTGTCCGAGTTGTGCGCGCGGGGTGAGTTTCGCCAGGATTTGTATCACCGTTTGAACGTGCTTTCACTGCACATTCCGCCACTGCGCGAATGCCTCGATGGTTTGACCCCGCTGGTGGAGCACTTCCTTGATCAGGCCAGTCGGCAGATCGGTTGCCCGCTACCGAAACTGGCGCCGGCGGCGATGGAGCGGCTCAGTCACTACCATTGGCCGGGTAATGTTCGGCAATTGGAGAACGTGTTGTTCCAGGCCGTTTCCCTGTGCGAAGGCGGGACGGTAAAGGCCGAGCATATTCGCCTGCCGGATTACGGCGTGCGTCAGCCACTTGGCGATTTCTCGCTCGAGGGCGGGTTGGACGAGATTGTCGGGCGTTTCGAGAAGGCGGTGCTGGAGCGTTTGTACTCCGAGCACCCGAGCAGTCGGCAACTGGGCAAGCGATTGGGGGTTTCGCATACGACCATTGCCAATAAGTTGCGTGAGTATGAAGTTGGAAAGGGAGGTGAGGCTTAAGGTCAAGAGATCGCAGCCTCGTTTCACTCGACAGCTCCTACAGGTGATCGCATTTCTTTTGTAGGAGCTGCGGCACGCTGCGATCCTTTGATCTGTTGCCGCAAAGCGGCATAACACCGCCGGTTTTTCGACTTCGATACATTTCCCCATTCCCCGCAAAACCCCTCAAGTCCTTTGTTTGCCGGGCCCTGCGCCGCCAGAAAAAAGTTGGTCTGCAAATTGCTTATGGCTCAGCAGTACAGCGGTGGGCGGCAAACGTCCGGCATGCAGAGGAAAGAGTGTGGACAAGTACCTTTATGTGGCAATGACCGGCGCCAGCCAGAATGCACTGGCGCAGAAGGCTCATGCGAACAACCTGGCGAACATCTCCACCAACGGTTTCCAGAAAGACCTGGAGCAGGCGCGTTCGATGCCGGTGTTTGGTGACAGCTTTCCGGCGCGTGCGTTTGCCTTGTCCGAACGTCCGGCCACCGATTTTTCCCCTGGCGCATTGGTGGAAACCGGCCGCGACCTCGATGTCGCGGTGCAAGGCAATGGCTGGATCGCCGTGCAGAACCCTGACGGCGGCGAAAGCTACGTGCGCACCGGCAGCCTGAACGTCGACGCCCTGGGTGTGCTGCGGGCCGGCAACGGTATGCCGGTGATGGGCAATGGCGGGCCGATTGCCGTGCCGCCCGAGCAGCAAATCGAAGTGGGCGAGGACGGCACCATCAGCATTCGTGCGATGGGTGAAGGTCCTCGCGTGATGGCGGAAGTCGACCGCATCAAGCTGGTTAATCCTGACTTCAAGAACATGACCAAAGGCCTGGACGGTTCAATCCACACCAAGGACGGCAAGCCGGCGCAAGCCGATGCCGACGTCAAACTGGTCTCGGGTTTCCTTGAGTCGAGCAACGTCAATGCCGTGGAAGAGATGACCTCGGTGCTGGCCCTGGCCAAGCAGTTCGAGCTGCACATCAAGATGATGAACACCGCCAAAGACGATGACCAGGCCATGGCTCGGGTCTTGCAGATCAGCTAATTATCAGAACGTCGCGCCGTAAAACAGGCGCACGAGGAGAATCGAATGCTTCCGGCTCTATGGGTTGCCAAAACAGGTCTGTCCGCCCAGGACACCAACCTGACGACCATTTCCAACAACCTGGCCAACGTGTCGACCACGGGTTTCAAACGTGACCGCGCCGAGTTCCAGGACTTGCTCTACCAGATCAAACGCCAGCCAGGCGCCCAGTCGACCCAGGACAGTGAACTGCCGTCGGGTCTGCAATTGGGTACCGGTGTGCGCATTGTCGGCACCCAGAAAAACTTCACCGCCGGCAGTCTGCAAACCACCGAGCAACCGTTGGACATGGCCATCGACGGTCGCGGTTTCTTCCAGATTCTGCAGCCGGACGGCACGACTTCCTACACCCGTGACGGTACGTTCCACCTGGACTCCAACGGTCAGATCGTGAACGCCAGCGGCTTCGCCCTGGAACCGGCCATCGTCATCCCGAACGATGCCCAGACCTTCACGGTCGGTCGCGACGGCACCGTGTCCATCACCGTTGCCGGCAACCCGGCATCCCAGGTGATCGGCAACCTGCAAACCGCCGACTTCATCAACCCGGCCGGTCTGCAGGCTGTGGGCAACAACCTGTTCCTGGAAACCGCTGCCAGCGGCGCGCCGCAAGTCGGCACCCCGGGCCTGGCCGGTTTCGGCACCACGCTGCAGAACACCCTGGAAACTTCGAACGTCAGTACCGTTGAAGAGATGGTCAACATGATCACCACTCAGCGTGCTTACGAGATGAACTCCAAGGTGATCTCTACCGCCGACCAGATGCTCTCGTTCGTAACGCAGAATCTGTAATCAAGTCTATGAGGCGGCCATCAGGTCGCCTGCAACACCGTGAGGTAGGGTCATGAATCACTTCGTATCTGTTCTGGCACTGAGTGGGGCCGTCGTGCTCGCGGGCTGCGTTGCCCCGCCGCCCAAGCCCAATGACCCTTACTACGCCCCGGTGTTGCCGCGCACACCGCTGCCGGCTGCCGCCAATAACGGCTCGATCTACCAGGCCGGTTTCGAACAGAACCTGTACAGCGACCGCAAGGCGTTCCGGGTCGGTGACATCATCACCATCACCCTGAATGAACGCACCCAGGCCAGCAAGAACGCCAACTCGCAAATTGGCAAGAACAGCAAGACCGACATCGGTCTGAGCTCGTTTTTCGGGGGTGGCCTGAGCACCAACGATCCGGTGGGTAGCGGCAACCTCAGTCTGGATGTCGGTTACGAAGGCGACCGCGCGACCAAGGGCGACAGCAAGTCCGGGCAGAGCAACAGCCTGACTGGTTCGATCACGGTAACGGTTGCTGACGTGTTGCCCAACGGCATCATCGCCGTGCGCGGCGAGAAGTGGCTGACCCTCAACACCGGCGATGAGCTGGTGCGGATTGCCGGTATGGTTCGATCCGATGACATCGCCACCGATAACACTGTGTCGTCGACCCGCGTCGCCGATGCGCGCATCACCTATTCGGGCACCGGTGCATTTGCCGATGCGAGTCAGCCTGGCTGGTTCGACCGTTTCTTCCTCAGCCCGCTGTTCCCTTTCTAGGTGGCTACGTTGAATTTCAAACACCTGATGGTGGCTGCGTTCCTGATGAGCGCAGCCTTCGGTGCTCAAGCCGAGCGGCTGAAGGATATCGCCAGTATTTCCGGCGTGCGTTCCAACCAATTGATCGGCTACGGCCTGGTGGTCGGACTTAACGGCACCGGTGACCAGACGACGCAAACCCCGTTCACCTTGCAGACCTTCAACAACATGCTCTCGCAGTTCGGCATCAAGGTGCCGGCGGGTTCGGGTAACGTGCAGTTGAAGAACGTCGCGGCGGTGTCGATCAGTGCTGATTTGCCGGCGTTCGCCAAGCCGGGTCAGCAGGTCGACATCACCGTATCGTCCATCGGTAACTCCAAGAGCCTGCGCGGCGGCACCTTGCTGCTGACGCCGCTGAAGGGTATCGACGGCAACGTCTATGCGGTCGCTCAGGGCAACCTGGTGGTCGGCGGTTTCGACGCCGAAGGTCGTGACGGTTCGAAGATCACCGTCAACGTTCCGTCGGCCGGTCGTATCCCGGGCGGTGCGTCGGTTGAGCGTTCGGTGCCGAGCGGTTTCAACCAGGGCAACAGCCTGACGCTGAACCTCAACCGTTCGGACTTCACCACGGCCAAGCGCATCGTCGACAAGATCAACAACATGCTCGGCCCTGGCGTTGCCCAGGCCATCGACGGCGGTTCGATTCGCGTCAGTGCGCCACTTGATCCGAGTCAGCGCGTCGACTATTTGTCGATCATCGAGAACCTTGAAGTCGACCCGGGTCAGGCGGTGGCGAAAGTCATTATCAACTCGCGGACCGGCACCATCGTGATCGGCCAAAACGTCAAGGTTTCCCCGGCCGCCGTGACCCATGGCAGCCTGACCGTGACCATCACCGAAGACCCGATCGTCAGCCAGCCCGGCCCTCTGTCCAATGGGCAGACGGCGGTCGTGCCGCGCTCGCGGGTCAACGCCCAGCAGGAAGCCAAGCCGATGTTCAAGTTCGGTCCGGGTACCACCCTCGACGAAATCGTGCGTGCGGTGAACCAGGTCGGCGCGGCACCGGGTGACTTGATGGCCATCCTCGAAGCACTGAAACAGGCCGGCGCGTTGCAAGCCGACCTGATCGTGATCTGAGGACGGCGACCATGGATATGCGCAAGGGCGGATTGGGGGTCAGCAGCAACGATTCGGGTTCCTATTCGGACCTGAATCGCTTGAACCAGCTCAAGGTCGGCGACAAGGACAGTGACGCGAACATGCGCAAGGTTGCGCAGGAATTCGAGTCGCTGTTCCTCGGTGAAATGCTCAAGTCCATGCGCTCGGCCACCGACGCGCTGGGCCAGGACAATCCGCTCAACACGCCGGCAGCCAAGCAATACCAGGAAATGTACGACCAGCAGTTGGCCGTTTCCATGTCCCGCGAGGGTGGTGGTATTGGTCTGGCTGACGTGCTGATGCGTCAGATGTCGAAGAACAAACCGCTGGCCCCGGGCGAGGCCGCTGCCGCGTCAGCCGCCAAGCAAGCTGCCGCGAAAGCCGCCGTGGAAACCCCGATTGCCGCCGGTACGGTCGCCACCAACGGGCCGCTGTCGCGCCTCAATGGCGAGCGTCCGTTGTGGGCTTCGCGCTCGGTGAAGTCGGCAAGTGCGGGCGAGGGCACTCATCGCAATGATATGGCGCTGATCAATCAGCGACGTCTGGCGCTGCCGCCGAAACTGGCCGACCGCTTGCTCGCAGGGCTGGTGCCGTCGGCATCGACCACTGCCGCGACCGTCACGACGGCGCAGAACAACATCCAAATGCCGCAGAGCACCAAGACCGGTGCCGGTCCCCTGTACAACGGCGATTGGCTGGCTTCGCAAACGGATGCGACATCCAGCGGGCGCCTGCAGGTTTATGGCCGTGCCATGGCACAAATACCGCTGGCACCGGCGAAGAAAGCGTTCAGTTCCGCCGACGAATTCGTCAACACCATGCTGCCAATGGCCAAAGAGGCCGCCGAACGCATTGGTGTCGATCCGCGTTACCTGGTGGCGCAGGCCGCCCTGGAAACCGGTTGGGGCAAATCGGTCATGCGCGCCCAGGATGGCAGCAGCAGTCACAACCTGTTTGGCATCAAGGCTGGCAACAGTTGGAAAGGCGAATCGGCGCGGGCAATCACCAGCGAATTCAGGAACGGCGAGATGGTCAAGGAGACGGCTCAGTTCCGTTCCTATGACTCTTACAAGGACAGCTTCCATGACCTTGTGACGCTGCTGCAAACCAACAATCGCTATCAAGATGTTGTGAAGTCGGCCGATAACCCAGAACAGTTTGTGCGCGAGTTGCAAAAGGCCGGTTACGCAACCGACCCGGACTACGCAAGCAAGATTTCGCAGATAGCCAAGCAGATGACGAGTTACCAGAACTACGCTGCGGCGGGCGCTACCACCACGCCTCTATAGGCATAAGCTATAAGGTCTGAACCATGAGTTTGCTCAACATCGGGATGTCGGGGCTGTCAGCCAGCCAATCGTCGTTGATGACGACGGGTAACAACATCGCCAACGTCGACACCGCGGGTTACTCGCGTCAGCAGACCGTGCAGGGCACCAAAGCCTCGCAGCAGTTCGGCAATGTCTACATCGGCACTGGTACGACGCTGGCCGATGTGCGCCGGGTGTACAACAGCTACCTTGACGCCCAACTGCAGACCACCACGTCGCTCAACAGTGATTCGGCCGCGTACCTGGGCCAGGTCACGCCGCTGGACAAACTGCTGTCGGACAGCGGCACCGGCCTGAACGGCGCACTGACCAAGTTCTTCGCCTCGGTACAGAACGTCAACGCCAAGCCGGGTGACGACGCTTCACGCCAGTTGCTGCTCAGCGATGCCCAGGCCTTGAGCAACCGTTTCAATTCGGTGTCCAGCCAGTTGAACGCGCAGAACGCGAACATCAATGGCAACCTGACGAACATGGCCGATCAGGTCAACAAACTGGCCGCCACCGTGGCGCAGTTGAACCAGAAAATTTCCGAGATTTCCAGCGCCGGCGGCATGCCGAACGAGCTGCTCGACGCCCGTAACGAGACCGTACGCCAGCTCTCGACCTTTACCGGCGCGCAGATCGTCGAACGCGAAGGTAACGTCGATATCTATCTGGGCAGCGGCCAGCCGCTGGTCATGGGCAACACCGTCAACAAACTCGAAGTCGTGCCGGGCAAAGACGACCCGAACCGCTTGTCTCTGCAACTCAATCGTGGTTCGAGCACCATCGATATCACGTCGATCATGACCGGTGGCGAAATCGGGGGTTTGCTGCGTTATCGCAGCACCGTGCTGGACCCTGCCATGAATGAACTGGGTCGCGTCGCTCTGGTCGTCGCCGATCAGATGAACAGCATCCAGGCCCAGGGCATCGACAAGAACGGTGACTTCGGTTCGAACCTGTTCAACAGCATCAACAGTGCCGCGCAGATGGCTCAGCGCAGCATCGCCTCCGGCAATAACAGCGTGGGCTCGGGCAACTTCGATGTCAGCATCGAAGACACTGGCAAGCTGACCATCAACGATTACAAAGTGACGTTCACTAGCGCCACCGACTACACCGTGCAGCGCCTGCCAGACAATACGTCTATGGGCAGCTTCAACACGGCGACCACACCTGCGCCGGTGATCGACGGTTTTTCCTTGAAGCTAACAAGTGGCACCGCGGCTGCAGGCGATACCTTCAAGATCACCCCGACCCGTAACGCGGCCGCCAACATCAAGACCGAGATGACCGACTCCAAACGTCTGGCCATTGCGGCACCGTTGGGCGCTGCCATTGCGGCGAGCGGCAGTGGCAATGGCACCCTGACCATTCCGGCCAGCGGCCAACCGACCCTGACCACCCAATTCGATATCTACGACGCGGCCACCAAAACCGCGATGCAAAACGGCCTGAAAAACTCCACGCCGACCAAGGTGGTATTTGGTGCGGTGTCCGCCGACGGCACCAGCCAGACCTACCAGTTCCTGGATGCCAAGGGCGGGTTGATCAGCAGCGGCACCATCAAGCCAGGTGAGAGCAACACCCTGAACCTGAGCATTCCGCTCAAGGATGCCACGGGCGCGCCGATCCCGCCTGCGCCTGCCACTCAGTACACCGCGGCCTTCAGCATGACCATCGCCGGCTCCCCCAGCAACGGCGCCGGGATCAACGTCTCGCTTAGTCAGCCGGGCAGCCTGGACAACCGTAACGGCACCACACTGGCCGGCTTGCAGACCGCGCAGACCGTGGACACCGGCTCCGCCAGCAAAGGTATTTCCCTGAACGACGCTTACGGCAAACTGGTCGAAGGCGTTGGCTCCAAGGCCGCCCAGGGCAAGCTCGACAGCGCCGCGACCTCAGCCATCCTGGCGAACGCCAAAGGTGCGCGCGACTCGCTTTCGGGTGTCGACCTCGATGAGGAAACCGGCAACCTGGTCAAGTATCAACAGTACTACACCGCCTCTTCGCAGATCATCAAGGCTGCGCAGGAAATCTTCAGCACACTGATCAACAGCATTTAAGGAGTCGTAGCCCATGCGCATTTCTACCGCCCAGTTTTACGAGTCCTCGGCTGCGAACTATCAGAAGAACTTCGCCAACGTGGTCAAGAGCAGCGAAGAGGCCAGCAGCCTGGTTCGCGTGAACACGGCTGCTGATGATCCGGTTGGCGCCTCGCGTCTGTTGCAATTGGGTCAGCAGGCTTCGATGCTTGATCAGTACGAGTCCAACGCCACGACCATCAAGGCGACGCTCGGTACCGCCGAAGCGGTGATGACTAGCATCGGCAACGTCTTGCAGCGCGCCAGGGAACTGGCCGTTGGTGCGGGCAGCGCCGGTTACACCGATGCCGACCGTCAGGCCAACGCTTCGGAGTTGGGGCAGATCGAAGAGCAATTGCTGAGCCTGATGAACAGCAAGGACGAAAACGGCAAATACATCTTCGCTGGTTCCAAGGGCGACACCGTGCCGTTCACGCGTAACAACGACGGGACCTACAGCTACAACGGTGACCAGGTAACCCTTGACCTGGCGATCGGCGACACCATGTCGATGGCCACCAACAGCACCGGTTGGGACGCGTTCCAGCAAGCGATCAACACCAGCCGTAGCCAGGTCACCATGACTGCACCGGCGGTGGATGATGGTCGAGTGGTGTTGTCCAACGGCCAGGTGTCGTCGGGCGTAACCTACAACAACAAGTTCCGCAGCGGCGAGCCATACACCGTTGCTTTCGTCAGCGGCACGCAGTTGAAAATTACCGACTCGGCCGGCAACGACGTGACCGCCGAAGCCAGTCAGGGCGGTGCGTTCGATCCTTCCACCAAATCCGGCCAGGCCGTCACTTTCCGAGGTGTCGAGCTGACCCTGAATATCAATCTGGGCGCCGGTGAAACCGCGGCTACAGTGTTGCCGGGTCACAGCTTTACGCTGGCAGCCAAGCCTGACACATTCACCGCCACCCGCAGTCCAGGCAACCCGTCGACGGCGCAAGTCACCGGCAGCAGCATCACCAACCCGGTCAACTACCACGCCAGTTTCCCGACCGGCTCGGCGGTCATGAAGTTCACCAGCGCCACCGACTTCGAACTGTACGCAGCGCCTTTGACCGCCAACAGCAAGCCGGTGTCTACCGGGACCATGGCCGGCAGCGTCGCCACCGCATCGGGTGTGAGCTTCACCCTGAGCGGTACGCCAGCTGCCAACGATCAGTTCAGCATCGCGGTCAACACTCACGAAACCCAGAACATTCTGGACACCGTGAGCCAGTTGAAAACCGCACTGAATACGCCAACCAACGGTAGCCCGATCGCCACTCAGAAATTGCAGGCGTCATTGGCTTCGGGCATTGCCAACCTGGCCAGCGGTACCGATCAGTTGTCCAGCGCCTTGAGTTCAGTCGGTGGACGCGGTGCTGCCCTGGACACCCAGAGCGATACCAACCAGAGCCTGAAGCTGGCCAATGCCCAGACCCAATCGTCGATACGTGATTCCGATCCGGCTGAGGTGATGACCCGTCTGACCTTGCAGCAAACCATGCTGCAAGCCTCGCAATTGGCCTTCAGCAAGATTGCTCAGTTGGGCTTGTTCAACAAGGTCTGAGTTTGCGCCTGCCGGGCTGCTAACCGTCTTTTTTAAGCGGTTCCGGGGCCTCTGCCTGAAAGGGTCGAGGCCCGCCGCTCGAGAGTTTTCCGCCGTGAATCAACGCCCCCTTGTCAGTATCGTCATCCCTGCCTTCAACCCGCGCTTCTTCAGTCAGGCATTGGAAAGCGCACTCGCCCAGACCTACGAGAACATCGAGATCGTCATCTGTGACGATTCGTCCAGCGACGAGATCCGCGATGTTGTCGAGGCCTTCATCGAGCCGGCTCACCCGGTTCGCTACTTGCGTAATCCGCAGCGTCTGGGCTTGCAGAAGAACGTATTGCGTTGCGTCGAAGAAGCCCGGGGCGAGTTCATCAAAGTGCTGTGCGACGACGACCGTCTGTTTTCACCGAGCGTTGCCTTGCAGGCGCAGGTGTTGATCGACCACGCAGACGTGAATGTGGTGTTTGCCCTGCGGATGCTCAGCGATGCCGGTAATTTCATCCTGCCGCCACGGGTCGACAACTGTCGGTTCTCACCGAACGACGCCTTGCTCAAGGGCGATGACATGCTGGCGATCTTCGAAGGCACGCCGAAGAATTTCCTCGGCAATTTCAGTTCGACCCTGATGCGTCGCGTTGACGTGCTGGAGCTGTTGCCGGCGCTGATTCAGGAAGGCGCCGGTTTCGTCGCCATGCTCGATTTCGCCTTGTTTGTGTGTTTGATGCGTCGTGGCAATCTGGTGTCGCTGAGCACTGTGCTGAGTACCGAACGTTTGTACCCGGAGCGTCTGAGCAAAACCCCGGAAATGGTCAAGGCCGCGGCCATGGAGTGGAGCTGGCTTTCGCAGATGCTGGCGGCGCGCAGCGGTGAATCGGCACCGGCATCGGGTTGGGTGCGCTACATCGAACTGGCCAAAATCACCGACCAGCCCCACGCCTGGGAAGAGTTGTGCGTGGTGCGCATCCTAGGCAACCGCAACACGGTGGTGAATGGCCGGGTGGGCGGGGAGAGCGAAAGCTACGCCGATTTCTATCGCGAATGGCTGGCGATCCGCAGGTTCTCCGATGTCGAGCAACGGCTCTTGCCGCAGCGCATCGACAGCTGGGCGTTCCGTCCGCAGATCGTGCCGATCGTGATCGATAGCGGCGCTGACAGTGCTGCGCTGAACACTACGTTGCAAAGCATCAGCCGTCAGCTTTACACGCCGCAAGCAGTGGTGGTGCTCTCTGATGCCTTGTGTGTGGCCGACGATCGCGTGGTGCAGTTGCCGTTCCAGGCTGATTGGGCGCAACAGCTCAACGCGGTGGTACCGCAACTGGAAGGTGCCCACTGGTTTTATCTGCTTCATGCTGGCGACACCTTGCGCGAGTCGGCTCTGCTGATCCTGGCCGAACGCATTGCGGGTTCGGCAGGCATTCTCTGTGCCTACAGCGACGAGGGCGCGCTGGTCGATGGTGAGTCGGTCGACCCGGTGTTCAAACCCGATTTCAACCTCGATCTGATGCGCGCCTATCCCTACGTCGGCCGAACCCTGGCCTTTGAGCGGCAGCGCTTCATGGCGCTGGGCGGTTTCGATTCGGCTCACGGTGAGCTGGCGCCGCACGATCTGTTATGGCGTCTGGTGGAAGAGGCCGGGCCGCAAACCATCGAGCACATCGCCGAAATCCAGGTGGAGTCGAGTCAGTCTTTCGCCGCCTGGTTATCGTTGCCCGAAGTGATCGAGAACAACGCCGGCACGGTCAGCGCGCACCTGGATCGTATTGGTGTGGCGCACGCGATCCGGCAGGAAGCGTTGCCGTTGATCAACCGTATCGACTACCTCCATGGGGCGCGTCCGCTGGTGTCGATCATCATCCAGACCGGCGATTCGCTGTACGCCTTGCAGCGGTGTATCGAAGGCTTGATCGAGCGCACGGCTTACAGCCAATACGAAATCCTGATCGTCGACAGCGGCAGTGACGACCCGGCGATGCTCGATTGGCTGGAGGCGATGGCGCAGTTGGGCGCCGCGATGCTGCGAGTACTGCGTTACGCCGGTGACGCCAACGACGGGGCGATTCGCAACTTCGCCGCGAGCCTGGCGCATGGCGAATACTTGCTGCTGCTCAGTGCGCAGACGGTAATCTGCGACAGCGACTGGCTGGACGAATTGCTTAATCACGCCCGGCGGCCGGAAGTGGGTGTGGTCGGGGCCCGCATCCTTAGCCCCGAGGGATCGATCGTCAGTGCCGGGTTGATTCTTGGCCTGGCCGGGCCGGTCGGTTCGCCGTTTCATGGCGAGGCGGCCGGCTCTCGCGGCTACATGCAGCGTTTGCACGTGACCCAGAACTGGAGCGCGGTGAGTAATCACTGCCTGATGGTGCGCAAGCAAGTGTTCGATGAGCTAGAGCAGTTCGATGAAGCGACCTTCACCCAGGGCCTCAGCGACGTCGACTTGTGTTTGCGGGCGAGCAAGGATGGTTATCTGGTGGTCTGGACGCCTTACGCCAACGTGGTGTGGGTGCCGCAAGATGTATCGCCGACGTCGCCTTCGACATTGGCGCTGCGCGAGCATGAACAGGAAATCTTCTATCGCAAATGGCTGCCGAAGATCGCCAAGGATCCGGCCTACAGCCCGGCGCTGAGTCTTGGGGGGGCCAGCTTCAGTCTGGAACCAACGCTGCGCAATAACTGGAGTCCGTTCTGCACCCGCGCCTTGCCGTTGATTCTCGGTCTACCGGTCAACAGCAGCGCCGTCGGCCACTACCGGGTGACCGCGCCGCTGGCCGAGCTTGAAGCGGTCGGGCGGGTGATCGCGCGGGTGGCCTATGAGTCGCCCTCGACCGTGGAGATCGAGCGTCTGTCTCCGGACACGATCATTCTGCAAGGGCGTTATAGCGAAGGCGCAGCCGGCGACATTCTGCGGATGAAAAAGTATTCCAGTGCGCTGCGGATTTTCGAACTCGACGATTACGTCGTCAGTGCGCCGAAGAAAAATACCCACGCCCGTAACATGCCGGTCAACACCGAGCAAATGTTGCGTGAAGGCATCGGCCTGTGCGACCGCGTGGTGGTCACCACTCAACCGCTGGCAGATGCCTTGTCGAGCATGCACAGCGAGATCCGCGTGGTACCGAACATGCTGTCGCCGGACCCATGGGCGACGCTGAGCAGTCGTCGTCGCACCTCTAGCAAACCACGAGTCGGCTGGGGTGGCGGCACCAGCCATACCGGTGACCTGGAGATCATTGCCGAGGTCGTGCGCGAGCTGGCGAACGAGGTCGAGTGGGTATTCTTCGGCATGTGCCCTGACGCCTTGCGCCCGTATGTTCACGAGTTTCACTCCACCATCGGCTTGCAGAGCTACCCGTTCAAACTGGCCAGCCTGAACCTCGATCTGGCGCTGGCACCGCTGGAATTCCATATCTTCAACGACTGCAAAAGCAACCTGCGCTTGCTGGAGTATGGCGCCTGTGGTTACCCGGTGATCTGCACCGACACCGAGGCCTACCGCGGCCACTTGCCATGCACCAAGGTCTATAGCAACAGCACCGACGAATGGCTGCAGGCGATCCGCATGCACCTGGCCGACCCGGACGCCAGTTACCGTATGGGCGATGAACTGAAGGAGGCGGTGCACCGCGATTTCATGTTGCGTGGCGACAACCTCAATCACTGGTTGTGGGGCTGGTTGCCGGACTGATTGGCTTCGACCCATCCCTTGAAAACAGGCGACTTTATGTCGCCTGTTTTTTATTCCAAGGTGATTTTTCTTCTCCAGTTCGAGTTGGATTTGCCGAAAGCGTCGGGATAAACATTATTGAAACGAGGATGTGACGACGCTCGCCGGGCGCCGTTTTCTGCAGGTATCTGGTTCAACAACATGGCAAGGAAGAAGTCGAAATGGCAGTGATAAACGGGACAAACGGCGTGGATACGCTGACAGGTACCGGTGGGGATGATGAGATCAATGCCCTGGGTGGTGATGATGTGATCAAGGGAAGTGCCGGTGCCGACAAACTGGACGGTGGCACAGGGTTCGATACGGTGGATTATTCGGTCTCCGGTGCGGCAGTCAATGTCGACATTCGCGCCGGTACGGGCAAGCCCGGCATTGGCGGTGATGCCGAAGGCGATACCTTGCTCAATATCGAGAAGGTGATTGGCACGGCGTTCAACGACACCTTCAGCACCACTATTGCCAATAC
>NZ_JBBWCB010000394.1:0-238 GCF_039888995.1 Pseudomonas rossensis
TGGAGCAATACGGGCATTGCAGCGGGCAACGATAGGTCAACTCCGCCAACAGCCACAGCGGCGGACCCGGACGCGAGTCACTCGATCCAGAATTGAGCATGGGCCACCTCCAGAAACGCCAGCACATCTTCGTCGATCCCCGGTACGCCGGGGAAACTCGCAGACAGTCGATCAATGATCGCCGCGACACTGCGCTGGCCGTCCACCAGATCAAGGATCTGCCCGGCACTGATGTTGA
>NZ_JBBWCB010000395.1:0-238 GCF_039888995.1 Pseudomonas rossensis
GCACCGGCACCGCTGGAGAACACCAGTGGCACAACACCCATGATGAACGCGAAGGAAGTCATCAGAATCGGCCGCAGACGCAGACGGCAAGCTTCGAGCACCGCGGCGAGCGGGCTGAGGCCTTCGTCCTGCTGTTTATCCTTGGCGAACTCGACGATCAGAATCGCGTTCTTACAGGCAAGCCCCACCAGTACGATCAAGCCGATCTGGGTGAAGATGTTGTTGTCGCCTCCCGAAG
>NZ_JBBWCB010000396.1:0-238 GCF_039888995.1 Pseudomonas rossensis
TGAAAAATCCAACAATCAAAAGAGGTGTCGAATGCGTCTATTGAAATCCGTGGTGCCGGTCGCCCTGGCGTTATTGTTCAGCGCCGTTGCGCAGGCCCAGCCAACCGTCAGCGTCTACAACTGGACCGATTACATCGGCGAGACCACTCTCGTCGACTTCCAGGCGAAAAGCGGGATCAAGGTGATCTACGACGTGTTCGATTCCAACGAAACCCTGGAGGGCAAACTGCTCGCCGGC
>NZ_JBBWCB010000397.1:0-238 GCF_039888995.1 Pseudomonas rossensis
CGTGGGCATAGTCCGTGTACGAATTACTCATCTGGGTAAATCCTATTTGGAATAGCGGCGAATAGCTTCGAGGAGCTCGTCGACGCCTTTCGCTCTTTCTTCGTTGCTGAGTGTCGGATTCGCGACATGTTCACGAGCGTGGTCTTCGATGATTTCATCCATCAGCCCATTGATCGCGCCACGGGTCGAAGCGACCAAAAGCAAGGTTTTTGAGCAGTCATCATCAGAGTCGAGCGCT
>NZ_JBBWCB010000398.1:0-238 GCF_039888995.1 Pseudomonas rossensis
TACACTTTTTCGACTTTAGCGTCGGGTCGCATCATGACGTGCTGGCTCCAGAGAGAAAACGGAGTACAGCTTCGGGGATCAACTGCTGGCTTTGAATGTGGGGTTCATGGAGCGGTTACGTTACCACTGTGACGGTCTTGCGGTTGAACTTCATGACGGTACCGGACAGGCGCTCACCACTGGGTGAGTCGAAGCTTACCCGTGCTCCTGGATGGAACTGCATCATCGATTTATGAGC
>NZ_JBBWCB010000399.1:0-238 GCF_039888995.1 Pseudomonas rossensis
TACGTGTTGTGCTCTTTCTTCTTTGCCATGTTTGTTTCCTCGCGTTGTAGGGCGATCAGTTCTCGCCTTTGCGCCCGAGTCATCAGGCTGCGATTTCCGAAACTTGCACACTGCAGCAGAGGCTACGCTTACAGCAGCTCATTGCACACGATGCTCGCGTCTGCAGGTTTTGGTTTTCTCTGGAGAGCGTCTGCAACAGCTATTTCAGACAGGCCCAAACAATTCACGCAGGACTACG
>NZ_JBBWCB010000400.1:0-238 GCF_039888995.1 Pseudomonas rossensis
CCGTCGATGATGGTATCGCCAGCTTCGAGCAAGGTGCTCAGGGTGTCGATGGTGTCTTCGGTCGGTGCGCCGGCCGGCAGCATGACCCACACCGCACGTGGCTTGGCCAGGCCAGCGACCAGCGCCGGCAGGTCGATGACGGCAGAGGCGCCTTCTGCGGCCAGGGTGTCGACAAAGGCGGTATTGCGGTCGTAAACAACGGTGGTATGACCGTTGAGCATCAGGCGCCGCGCAATAT
>NZ_JBBWCB010000401.1:0-238 GCF_039888995.1 Pseudomonas rossensis
CATTCGCGACTACGTCCACGTTGTCGACCTCGTTGCAGCTCACGCACTTGCCGTGGATTATCTGCTGGCAGGGGGTGCAAGCACCGCGTTCAACCTCGGTAACGGTCAAGGTTTCTCAGACAGCAAGTGATAGATACCGCGCGCTACGTGACCGGCCAGGATATCTCTGTCAGCGAAGCGCCACGTCGCGCGGGCGATCCACCACGCCTTGTGGCCGATCCCCGCAGGGCCAACACAT
>NZ_JBBWCB010000402.1:0-237 GCF_039888995.1 Pseudomonas rossensis
TCAACATCAGTGCCGGGCAGATCCTTGATCTGGTGGACGGCCAGCGCAGTGTCGCGGCGATCATTGATCGACTGTCTGCGAGTTTCCCCGGCGTACCGGGGATCGACGAAGATGTGCTGCGTTTCTGGAGGTGGCCCATGCTCAATTCTGGATCGAGTGACTCGCGTCCGGGTCCGCCGCTGTGGCTGTTGGCGGAGTTGACCTATCGTTGCCCGCTGCAATGCCCGTATTGCTCCA
>NZ_JBBWCB010000403.1:0-237 GCF_039888995.1 Pseudomonas rossensis
GCCGGTCATTTGGGCCGCTCTGCCGAACGGGCAGCCAGTGAAGACTGGGTGATGTTCGGTTACTACATCATGCACAACATCGGCATTGCCTTTCAGACCTTCGCCAGCGGTTTGTTGTTTGGCCTGGGCAGCGCGTTTTTCCTGTTCTTCAACGGTTTGATGATTGGTGCGGTGGCCGGGCACCTGACGCACATCGGCTACGGGCAAACCTTCTGGTCATTCGTGGTTGGCCACGGG
>NZ_JBBWCB010000042.1:0-43517 GCF_039888995.1 Pseudomonas rossensis
CCGCAACTCATCGGCAATCCCGACCGCCACCCGGCTTAACCGTTCAAGCGGTTCGGCGAGGCCCGGTTCCAGGCTGCTGCTGACGTGGCTGAAATGTTCGATGGTCAGCCCGGGCACCCCGCGCGGCGCATTCACCAGCGTCCAGTGCAAGGTGCTGCTTTGCAGGGCCTCGCGGATTTCTTCGGCGGCGTGGCGTTGCAGTCGATCTTCTATCTCCGGATCATCCAGTGCCTCGAAATCTCCGACCAGAAACAACCGGGCAATTCCCGAGGCCTGCATGCCATCAATCAGAGCATCCACCGCCAGCACTTGCTCGACCGGGCCGGGCACGATGGATTTTTCCACGTGCTCGCTGTTCATCGGCAATCCGGGTGCATCCAGCAGACAGATCACCGCCGAACACCCGGCGACGCTCTGCTTGACCCGCTTGGCGTCGAACAAATCACCGGTCTTGGTCCGCAATCCCGGGCGCGGCGCGAGCGCCGTCAAATCATCGAGAATCGCGATCACTTCATGTTGGCGCCGCAGCATTTCAGCCATCAGCGCACTGCCCAGGCTACTCATGGCACCATAAAGCACCACTTTCACCACCGGGGTTTCGGCATTTTTCATGGCCGTGCTCCGTTCTTCCTATCTATATGGCGTGTGACCTTTGGGAAACAACGCCGGTTCGACTCGGTTCAGAGGGTTTCAAATGCAGCGGATCAAGGGCTACCACGCCCATGTCTACTTCGACGCCAGCACCCTTCCTCAGGCGCGAGCCTTGTGTGAGCAGGCGGCGCAACTGTTTCCACTGAAGATGGGGCGCGTCCATGAACGCCCGGTGGGCCCGCACCCGGACTGGAGCTGCCAGTTGGCTTTCGAGCCGCAATACATCGGCGACGTGCTGCCCTGGCTTGCGCTCAACCGCAAGGGTTTGGTGGTGTTCCTGCACCCGGACACCGGCGACGATCTGCTCGACCACACCGAGCATGCCATCTGGATGGGCGCGATTAGGCCACTGGACCTGTCTATTTTTTGATCAGTTTACAACTGTTCCTCGGCTTCGCCGGGCAAATGTTCATCCAGATGCAGCCAAGGCAGTCGGTTGTCAGTCCAGATATGCCTTTCGGCGGGTGCGTGCTCGGGATGATCGAGGGTCGCGATGGTCACGTCGATGCTGTCCGGGCTCAGGTGCGTGACCAGCGCCAGCTGCGCCCCACAGTTTGAGCAGAAATACCGCACGCAGGTTGTTGAAGAGTCGTACTGCGCCGGCGTGCCTTTCACCCATTCAAAGGCTGACGCGGGCACGGTGATCCAGGTGGTCACGATCCCGCCGCTGACCCGTCGGCAAATCGAACAATGACAGTGGGCGATGTCGTGCAAAGGCCCGCTGAATTGATAGCGCAGATGTCCACAATGGCAGCCGCCCGTATGAATTTCGGCCATGTTTTGTCCTCCTGCCCTGTTTTCAGGGACTTCAAACCCGTCCGACGACCGGTTGCACATCTGGTCAATGCTTTCATCCGCGAAAGCTGGGTGAAAGCTTCCCCGATTAGGATCGCCCCCACTACCGGCAACAGACCGGTCGGCCAATGCCAGTGTTTTATCGCTCGCACAGCCCATTTAACAACAACAATGGTGATCCTGATGTCCTCTTCTACCCGCCTCTTCGCTGTCACTCCGCCCATACGCCTCGTGCTTCCCGTTCTGCGCTGACCCACCCGGTTCGCCCATTCCCTAGCCGCGCTATGCCTGGAGTATTCCCATGCTGACTTTCCTTGGCTTTGCCATGGTCATCACGTTCATGTTCCTGATCATGACCAAGCGCCTGTCCGCGCTGATCGCTCTGATCATCATCCCGATCCTGTTCGCGCTGTTCGGTGGTTTTGCGCCGAAGATCGGCCCGATGATGCTCGAAGGCATCACCAAGCTCGCACCGACCGGTGTGATGCTGATGTTCGCCATTTTGTACTTCGCCCTGATGATCGACTCCGGCCTGTTCGACCCGGCCGTGCGCAAGATCCTCAAACTGGTCAAGGGCGACCCGTTGAAAGTTTCGGTCGGCACCGCCGTACTGGCGCTCGTCGTCTCCCTCGATGGGGACGGCGCGACCACTTACATGATCTGCGTGGCCGCTATGCTGCCGCTCTACAGCCGCATCGGCATGAGCCCGCGGATCATGGCCGGCCTGATCATCCTCGCCGGTGGCGTGATGAACATGACGCCTTGGGGCGGCCCGACCGCTCGCGCCGCCAGTGCGCTGCATGTGGACCCGTCCGACATCTTCGTACCCATGATTCCGGCGATGGCTTTCGGGGTGCTGGCAATCCTCATGATTGCCTACTTCTATGGCAAGCGTGAGCGTGCACGTCTGGGTGAGCTGCACCTGGTGGGCGATGAAATCGACCACAGTGAAATCAGCGTTTCGCAATTCCCGGATGCCCGTCGTCCGAAGTTGATCTGGTTCAACGGCGCCCTGACCCTGGGCCTGATGTGCACCCTGGTCGCCGGTCTGTTGCCGCTGCCGGTGCTGTTCATGGTGGCTTTCAGTATCGCGATGATCGTCAACTACCCGTGCCTGCAACAGCAAAAGGATCGCGTCGCGGCCCACGCCGGTAGCGTGCTGGCGGTGGTCGGGTTGATCTTTGCCGCGGGCATCTTCACCGGTATCCTGACGGGCACCGGTATGGTCGACGCGATGTCGAAAAGCCTGCTGGCGGTCATCCCGGATTTTCTCGGCCCGTATCTGGCCGTGATCACTGCGCTGGTAAGCATGCCGTTCACGTTCTTCATGTCGAACGATGCATTTTATTACGGCGTGTTACCGGTACTTGCGGAAGCCGCCAGCCATTACGGTATAACCGCGGTTGAAATGGCACGTGCCTCGATCGTCGGTCAGCCCGTCCACTTGTTGAGCCCGCTGGTACCATCGACCTACTTGTTGGTGGCCCTGGCCGGTATCGACTTCGGTGACCATCAGCGCTTCACCCTGAAATGGGCAGTGCTGGTGTGCATGTGCATACTGGTTGCCGCGTTGCTGATGGGGATTTTTCCGCTGTTCAGCACTCTATAAGCCCAAGACTCACCATGACGGGTCCAGGCTTTGCTGTTTGAAGCCCGGGCCCTTCGTGGTTTAACAATCGCTCAAAGGAATACACATGGAATGGCTGACCAACCCTGAAATCTGGGTTGCCTTCTTCACCCTGACCGCCCTGGAAATCGTCCTGGGTATCGATAACATCATCATGATTTCGATCCTGGTCAGCCGCATGCCCAAACACATGCAACAGCGCACCCGGATTTTCGGCCTGGCACTGGCCATGGTTACGCGGATCCTGTTGCTGCTGTCGATCACTTGGGTCATGCGCCTTACCGCCGACTTGTTCGAAGTGTTCGGCCAAGGTATTTCCGGGCGTGACCTGATCCTGTTCTTCGGTGGTCTGTTCCTGCTGTGGAAGAGTTCGCAAGAGATGTACCACGCACTGGAAGGCGAAGATGAAAGCCATGACGAACCGACTGGCAAGGGGGGCAACTTCCTCTACACCATCATCCAGATTGCGATCATCGACATCGTGTTCTCCCTGGATTCGGTGATTACCGCTGTCGGTATGGTTTCCCATGTCCCAGTCATGGTCGCGGCGATCATCGTTGCCGTTCTGGTGATGATGCTGGCGGCTGGCACCATCAGTGAATTCATCGACAAGCACCCGTCGCTGAAAATGCTGGCACTGTCGTTCCTGTTGCTGGTCGGTACCGTGCTGATTGCCGAGTCCTTCGAAGTGCACTTGCCAAAAGGCTACGTTTACTTCGCCATGGCGTTCTCGCTGGCGGTGGAAGCGATCAACATCAAGATGCGCAGCGCGATGATGAAAAAGAAGAAGCAGCAAGACCCAGTGAAACTGCGCAAGGACGTTCCGGGTCAGTAACCCGAATGCCATGTTATGACAAAGGGGCCTTCGGGTCCCTTTTTCATATCTGCATCAACCTGTTTTCATGACAGTTTTGTTTCAATCGCTTCTTTAGCTGTGCGATGCTGGCGCGCAGACCGTTAGCCAACTACAGCTTAAGTACAGAACGTAGAAGAACGCGCGGCACCGTCAACTTGCCCCTTTGGGGCGCTACCGCCACAGGGGGCCTGCATGCTCACCCTGCTCAATTTGTTATCTGCCGTGGCCTTGTTGATTTGGGGCACGCACATCGTCCGAACCGGCATCCTGCGGGTCTACGGTTCCAACCTGCGCCACGTGATCGGCCGGAACATGTCCAAGCGCTGGCTGGCGTTCATCTCGGGGATCGTCGTGACAGCGATGGTCCAGAGCAGCAACGCCACCGCCATGCTCGTCACCTCCTTTGTCGGTCAGGGCCTGATGGCGCTGACCCCGGCCCTGGCGACGATGCTCGGGGCCGACGTCGGTACCGCGCTGATGGCGCGGGTGCTGACCCTCGACCTGTCATGGCTGTCGCCGCTGCTGATCTTTCTTGGGGTGATTTTCTTCCTGTCGCGCAAACAGACCCGGGTCGGACAGATGGGCCGGGTCAGTATCGGACTGGGGCTGATCATTCTGGCGCTGCAACTGATCGTCGAGGCTGCCGCGCCGATCACCCAGGCCCAAGGCGTGAAGGTGATTTTCGCCTCGCTGACCGGCGACATCCTGCTGGATGCCCTGGTCGGCGCGCTGTTTGCGATGGTTTCCTACTCCAGCCTGGCCGCCGTCCTGCTGACGGCGACCCTGGCCGGTGCCGCAGTGATCAGCCTGCCCGTGGCTATCGGCCTGGTGATCGGCGCCAACATCGGCAGCGGCATCCTCGCCTTCCTCAGCACCAGCATGCAGAACGCCGCTGGTCGTCAGGTGGCGTTGGGCAGCCTGCTCTACAAACTGATCGGCCTGTTACTGATCATTCCGGTGCTCGACCCGTTGGTGCACTGGATCGACAGTCTGGACTTCAGCCCACAGGAAATGGTCATTGGCTTTCACCTGCTCTACAACACCGCGCGCTGCCTGATTTTGCTGCCGAGTGTCGGACCGATGGCCAGGTTCTGTGCGTGGGTGCTGCCGGAGCGCCCGCAAGTCAATGGCACTGCCAAACCGCGGCATCTTGATCCAACAGCGCTGGTCACGCCCAGCCTGGCGCTGGCCAATGCCGCCCGGGAAACCCTGCGCATCGGCGACCTGATCGACAACATGCTCGAGGCCATGCTCGACGTGCTGAACGGCAAGCAAACCGCCATTACCCAGGAAATGCGGCGCCTGACCGATGATGTGGAATCGCTCTACGGCGCCATCAAACTGTATCTGGCACAAATGCCCCGTGAAGACCTCAGCGAGCAGGACAGCCGGCGCTGGGCGGAAATCATCGAGCTGGCGATCAACCTTAAACTCGCCAGCGACCTCATCGAACGCATGCTGCGCAAGGTCCAGCAGCAGAAAACCTCGCAGCGTCGGTCTTTTTCCGAGGTCGGCCTGGAAGAGTTGGCGGGGCTGCACAGTCAGTTGATATCCAACCTGCGCCTGGGGTTGTCGGTGTTCCTCAGTGCCGATAAGGAAAGTGCCCGCCAGTTATTGCGTGAGAAACGTCGCTTTCGCGCACAGGAACGCCGCCTGGCCCATGCTCACGTCAGCCGATTGCAACGTAAGATCGTGCAGAGTATCGAGACCAGTTCGTTGCACCTGGAGTTGATTGCCGACATGAAGCGTCTGAATTCGCTGTTTTGCAGCAGCGCCTACGTGGTGCTGGAAACTGCCGACATCGGCGCCCTGGCGGTCGACGATTTCGCTGACATCACTCATTCACCCTGAACGTCCACAGTTGCCTGAAGTCTGTTGAACTTACGCTAGCCGTATGGAAACTCGTTATGCGTTGTCTGTTGTTCGCCTGTCTGTTGCTTGGCTCATTCCCTTCATTTGCCCTGGATCGCTTTCAGGTCGAGGGTTACACGCTGCCCAACGGCCTGCAATTGTTGCTCAAACCCGGCACCGAGCGCGGGCATGTGGCGATTCGTCTGGTGGTCGGCGTCGGCATCGATGATTTCAGTTGTGCCGACAAAGAGCTGCCGCACCTGCTTGAGCACTTGCTGTTCAGCGGCATCGACGCCACGGGCGAAGGCGGGCTGGAAGAACGCATGCAGGCCCTGGGCGGCGAGTGGAACGCCTACACCAGCAACGCCGACACGACGTTCGTCATCGAAGCCCCGGCGAAAAACCAGCGCAAGGTCCTCGACCTGCTGCTGACACTGCTGACCCAAACCCGAATCGACGACAACGCGATCAACGCCGCCAAACAAGTGGTCGAGCGCGAAGACGGCGGCCATTACTCGCACCTGCAACGCTGGCTGGATCGCCAGGATATTGGCCACACGGCGAGTAATCAGCTGGCGGTGGAACTGGGCCTCAAATGCCCCGAGCGGCCTGAGGTCGATCACCTGACCCGCGAACAGCTGGAAAAGGTACGCAAGGCCTGGTACGCGCCGAACAACATGACCCTGATCGTGGTCGGCGACCTCGATCGGTTGCTGCCGGCCTATCTGGAACGGTCTTATGGTGCGCTTGAAGCGGTCGACCCGACCGAACACCCGCCCCTGCCGGCTATCCAGGCCAGTGCTGACCATGAGCGCACCCTGAGTCACGGTTTTGTTGGCGGCAGTGCCAAGTTGCATTGGCTGGTGCCAGAGCCGGTGCTGGAAGATCAGCACGACGAAACCTTCGACTTGCTCAAGGACTATCTGGACTGGGCGCTCTACCGCCAAATGCGCCTGGCCCATGGCTTGTCCTACGGGCCTTCGGCCGGGCGCGAGGTGTTTGGCGGCGTGGGCTTCATGAGCCTGAACGCGGACCTTGAGCGCGACGACGTGCCCGAGGCCGAACGGGTGCTGGATGATCTGAAGGCCGGGTTGCTCAGGGACGGTCTCAATGCCGACACCTTCAACCGCCTCAAGCAGGCCGCCATCGCCCGCCAGGCCTGGGCCGTGCAAGGCAACAGCGCGTTGGCCGATTATTACTGGAGTGCCCTTGGGGACTACGAGGACGGCCGTTTCGCCAACCCGGCCAAGGAACTGCAAGGGGTGACGCTGGCGGAAGCGAACAAGGCCATGCGTGAATTGCTCATGCAGCCGGGCTACCTGCGGATCGAACAGCCGTTGATCAGTGATGACCAGTTGATGTGGGCGATTGCCGGGGTGCTGGGGCTCATCGTATTGATGCTGCTGAGTTGGCGCTTGCATCGAAGGGCACCGCGAACCGTGTAGCAGCTGCCGAAGGCTGCGTTCGGCTGCGCAGCAGTCGCAAATCCGTTACGTCAGATATACCTGATGTATCGCGTTGAATGGTTTACGACTGCTTCGCAGCCGAACGCAGGCTACGCTAGCTGCTACAAGGGTTTTGTGATCGGACCGTAGCCCCTCGCCACGCCGCCCTCTCGGCGGTTACCCTGTCGGGGATTTTCCCCACGACTATTGCGAACCGCCGAATGCCTACTCTGACCCTATACGTCCAGCGCATCCTGGCACTGATGAAGCGCTACCCAGGGGTCATTGCGCTCGGCGGTTTCATTTCCGGGGTCGGCAGCTTCATTCTGGTGGATCGTCAGCAAGGCCTGGCGACCTGGATCACCATCATCATGGTGCTCAGCTGGATCTGGCTGATGCTGGAAAACAGCCTCACCAAGTTGTTCGCCAGGCTCTTCAAACGCGAAATTCCCCAGCCTTTGCTGCGTTACGCCACGCAGATGATCCACCAGGAAAGCCTGTTCTTCGTCCTGCCGTTCTTTTTCATCACCACCACCTGGAACAGCAGCCAGTTGTTCTTCACCGGGTTACTGTGTGTGGCTGCGCTGATTTCCATCATCGACCCGCTCTACTACAAATGGCTGGCCCCCCGGCGCTGGGCGTTCCTGGCGCTGCATACCCTGACGCTGTTCGCTGCACTGCTGACCGCCCTGCCCGTCATCCTGCACCTGACCACCGCTCAGAGCTTCAAACTGGCCCTGGGCACCGCCGTCGTGCTGTCGTTCCCGAGCCTGGCGTCGATCTTCCCGATTCGTACCGTGCGCAACGCGCTGGCGATTCTCAGTATCACGCTGGGCATCGGCGCGCTCGGTTGGGTGCTGCGATCCTGGGTGCCGCCGGCGACACTGTGGATGACTGACGTGGCGATCAGCACCCAAATGCAGGACCGCACCCCCGGCAAGAGCCTGGAAGAAGTCAGCGCCGAGCAGATTCGCGGAGGTGGGCTGTACGCGTACACCGCGATCAATGCCCCGCGAGGTCTGGCCGAACGGATTTATCACGTCTGGATGTTCAACGGCAAAGAGGTCGACCGCATTCCCCTGGACATCCACGGCGGGCGCAAGGAAGGCTATCGGGCCTGGACCCACAAACAGAATTTCCCCGGCAACCCCGCGGGTAAATGGCAGGTTCGGGTGCTGACCGAAGATGGCCAGGTCATCGGTGTGTTGCGCTTCGTGATAAAGGACAGCAAGCCTGCGACTGCCGCAAAGTAACCCGTTCGTGCTATTACGTAGATCTGCGTAATAGCCGATAAAGCACGGAGCTTATGACCAGCAGCACAATGGCCGGCAGTGCCCGACTGGACACCTCCCACTCCCCTGCTCAGTTGCGGGTCACGGGTGACTGGACGCTTGCCCATTACGCCGATCTCAAGCACCTGAGCGAAAAGCTTCACGGCCAATACGACGACAGCACTCACATCGACCTCAACGGCCTCGGCGCGCTCGACACCGCCGGTGCGTCGCTGCTGGTGGAGTTGCTCGGTTCCGAGCGTTTGGGCCGATCCGCCGAACACCCCGATTGCGAAATCGACGCTATTGCACCTTGGGTCTCGACCCGATGGAGCTGCTGGTGGTGCCGCGCGTGTTGGCCCTACTGGTCGCGCTGCCGATGCTGACCTTTCTGGCGATGCTTTCGGGGATCGTCGGCGGCGGTGTGGTGCGCGGTGTCGCTGGATATCTCGCCGGCGATGTTTCTGTCGCTGCTGCAATCGGACATCGGCGTTCAGCACTTTCTGGTTGGGATCGTCAAAGCGCCGATCTTCGCGTTCCTGATCGCCGCCATCGGCTGTCTTGAGGGCTTCGATCCTGCCCAAGTCCGAGCCGTCCGATGTCTATCGGTTGCCTTCGGACCAGAGCAGCCCGAAGATCGCCGTGATCCCTCAAGGTGATCTGATCAGCAGCTACAAGGCTTCGCGCTGGAGCGACCCGGCACCGGTGTTGCTGCGCAATCGTCTGTTGGATGGTTTCCAGCGTGATGGTCGGGTGCCATTGCTGAGCACCGACGACAGCAATTTCCAGGCGGATCTTGAACTGGGCGGTAGCCTGCAGGCATTCCAGACTGAATACCAAGGAACGCACGCGAGCGTCGTCGTGCGTCTGGATGCGTTGCTGGTGCGCGGTTATGACCAGCGAATCCTCGCCAGCCGACGCTTCGAAGTGCGCCAGCCGTTGAGCGATGCGAAGGTGCCGGCGGTGGTGGCCGGGTTTGGCCAGGCCAGTGACCTGTTAACGGCGCAGGTGGTGGCTTGGGCAGTGGAGCAAGGTCAAAAGCTCGCGCCTGCCGCCAGAAACGCCGCGAATCCCTTGTAGCAGCTGGCGCAGCCTGCGTTCGGCTGCGAAGCAGTCGCAAAACCAGACACCGCGATCCACCTGATAGATGCGGGATAACGGATTGACGACTGCTTCGCAGCCGAACGCAGGCTGCGCCAGCTGCTACAGGTTTTTGGTTAGCCGAAGAACCAGTAACAGACGCCGATCGCGCCGAGAACGCCGGCAAGCTCCGCCAGCAACGCACACCCCACCGCATGCCGCGCCCGCTGGATCCCCACCGCGCCGAAGTACACCGCCAATACATAGAACGTCGTTTCGGTACTGCCCTGAATCGTCGCCGCCACCAGCGCCGGGAAGCTGTCCACGCCAGACGTTTTCATGGTTTCGATCAGCATCGCCCGGGCGGCACTGCCGGAGAACGGCTTGACCATGGCGGTCGGCAGCGCATCGACGAAGCGCGTGTCCCAACCGGCCCATTCCACCAGATGTCGAATCCCGTCCAGTCCAAAGTCCAGCGCTCCGGATGCCCGCAGCACGCCGACGGCACACAGCATGGCCACCAGATACGGCAGCAGGTTCTTGGCCACGTCGAAGCCTTCTTTGGCGCCTTCGACGAACGCTTCGTACACCTTCACTTTACGCAGCGCGCCGATCACCAGAAACAACATGATCAGCCCGAACAGCGTCACGTTGCCGAGGATAGAAGACAAACTCGCCAGAGCGGTCGCCGAGAGCGTCGCCAGCAGCGCCATGAAGCTACCCAGTATCAGGGCGCCGGGAATCAAGTACGCGAGCACCACCGGGTCCCACAGGCGCAGACGCTGCATGAACGCCACCGACAGCAGACCGACCAATGTCGAGCAACTGGTGGCGAGCAGGATCGGCAGGAACACCAGGGTCGGATCGGGCGCACCTTGCTGGGCGCGGTACATGAAGATCGTCACCGGCAGCAGGGTCAGGGAGGAGGCGTTGAGCACCAGGAACAGGATCTGCGCGTTGCTGGCGATGGTGTCGCTGGGGTTGAGCTCTTGCAGCGCCTTCATGGCTTTAAGGCCGATCGGCGTGGCGGCGTTGTCCAGGCCCAGGCCGTTGGCGGCGAAGTTCAGCGTGATCAGGCCGATGGCTGGGTGCCCGGCCGGCACTCCCGGCATCAGACGCAGGAACAACGGGCCCAGCGCTCTGGCCAGCCACTCGACGATCCCTGCCTTCTCGGCAATCCGCAGAAAGCCCAGCCAGAGCGTCAGGGTGCCGAACAACAGGACCATGACTTCGACCGACAACTTGGCCATGGCGAAAATGCTTTCCACCATCGCCGCGAAGATCCCGGCGTTACCGCCGATCAGCCATTGCGCCAGTGCCGAAACGGCAGCCACGATGAAGAAGCTTAGCCACAGGCCATTTAGCATCAGTCAAATCCCCCAAAGAATGCGGCGAATGATAGCGGGGTAGCCAGAAACGACAAACCCCGGATTTCTCCGGGGGTTGTTTGTGCGATATACGCGGACCAGTGTGGGAGCGAGCTTGCTCGCGAATACGGAGTGTCAGTCGACCTATTTGCTGAATGACACACCGCTTTCGCGAGCAAGCCCGCTCCCACAAGGGACCTGCTTAATTGCTGGAAATCTCGCCAGCCGGCAATTTTTCCTTGCTGCGCCAGTGCGGCAAGGAGTTCCAGTAGCGCTGGCCCTTGGCATCGTCGTACATGCCTTCCCAGCGGGAGATGACCAGCACGGCCAAGGCATTGCCGATCACGTTCAGTGCGGTACGGGCCATGTCCATGATGCGGTCGACACCGGCGATGAACGCCAGGCCTTCGAGCGGAATACCCACGCTGCCCAGGGTGGCCAACAGCACCACAAAGGACACACCCGGTACGCCGGCGATGCCTTTGGAGGTGACCATCAGGGTCAGCACCAGCAGCAAT
Organism: Pseudomonas rossensis; assembly: GCF_039888995.1. NCBI lineage: Bacteria > Pseudomonadati > Pseudomonadota > Gammaproteobacteria > Pseudomonadales > Pseudomonadaceae > Pseudomonas > Pseudomonas rossensis. Next base: position 11,462 of record NZ_JBBWCB010000042.1, read on the forward strand.
TGCTGACTGATCGACAGATCAATGCCGTAGAGCTGGGCAATGAAAATTGCCGCAATGCTCTGGTACAGGGTCGAACCGTCGAGGTTGAACGAGTAGCCGGTCGGTACCACGAAGCTGCAAATGGCTTTCGGCGCGCCGTAGGCTTCCATTTTCTCGATCACGCGTGGCAGCACGGTTTCGGAACTGGCGGTGGAGTAGGCCAGCACCAGCTCATCCTTGAAGATGCGCATCAGCTTGATCACCGAGAAGCCGAACAGGCGAGCGATCAGGCCCAGCACCACGAAGGCGAAGAAGGCGATGGCGACGTAAACCAGGATCACCAGTTTGGCCAGCGGCACCAGAGAGGCGAAGCCAAAGTTGGCCACGGTCACCGCGATCAGTGCGAAAACGCCGATCGGGGCGTAGTTCATGATCATGTGAGTGACTTTGAACATGCTTTCCGACACGCCCTGGAACATCTTCACCAGCGGCTCGCGCAGGTCCGATTGCAGGCTCGACAGACCGAGGCCGAACAATACGGAGAAGAAGATGATCGGCAGCATCTCGCCGCGGGCCATGGCCGCGAAGATGTTCGACGGGATCAGGTTGAGGATGGTTTCGATGAACGCATGTTCATGCTGAACCTCGGCGGCAGTGGCCTGGTACTTGGAAATATCCACGGTACCCAGGGTGCTCATGTCGATGCCGGTGCCCGGATGGAACACGTTGGCCAGCATCAGACCGACCACGATGGCAATGGTGGTGACGATCTCGAAGTAAATGATGGTCTTCAGACCGATACGCCCGAGCTTCTTCGCGTCGCCGACGCCTGCAATACCGACGATCAGCGAAGAGATTACGATCGGGATCACAATCATCTTGATCAGACGGATAAAGATATCGCCTGCTGGTTGCAGGACGTTGCTGATCCACCAGGCTTTTTCGGCACTGAAATGGTTGAGCAGCGCACCGATTGCAATCCCCAATACCAGACCGATGAGGATCTGCCAGGCGAGGCTAAGCTTTGCCTTCTTCATATCTTTACCCTTACTTGCGTTTGACTCAGACAGATGCAAGAACTGGAACGCTTGTGGCGAAAAAGTCTTGTGCATCTACCCCGTATCAGGTGCCCCGGAGCGCTTGTTATCGGCTCTCTGGCAGGCGAAAAAAGGCGCAACTATTCAGATGCAAGGAAGCGACGTCTAATGCCGTAAACGCCTACCCTATGCCGAATCGGCATGAGCTTTTTGATCTGAAACTCGCGTCCCAACCGGTTCGAATACGACATTTCGGCAGGCATAAGTGCCGTGAACCGGCCATCGCAGAGGAGGTTGGTTGTTTTTTGAACAAGGGAGTGTGGGCTAAAACTTGGGAAAAAGCCTACGTTTAAGCGCGAAAATTCACGGTCTTTGAGTCGCAGTTTTCTCGATATACGGTCACTAAAGAAACACCGCGAAATGGTTTTGCGAGGGATTAGCGGAGGTGGGGCGGAGGATGCGAGCAGAACGCTCTAGGACAACACTTTGCGCTGAGGAAGCTCTTCGCAAGTCCGTCGATCCATGAGTGACCGGCGAACTTGCGTCGCAGCTTCTGCCTGACCCGGCCCTTGCGCAGGCACTCCCTGTACCCGTAGGTCACTCCGCCCCTGAAACAGGCAGAACGTCCCGGCCCCTTGATCATGCGTTTACCGTCCTCGGGTAGCGCAGTGGTAAGAAGCCATGCTGCTTCTGTCATGTTACGAATTCAGTACCAGTGTGGATCTTTCTTCAGCTGTTCCATCAACAAGTCCTGCATACCCTGGTCCGGCTTTCCAAGAAAGCGGTATTCGGCATGTCGCTGTTGCCATGGCACTACCGCCCAGAAGCAGGGCGGCTGCCAGTGTCTTTAACAAAACGCTCATATTCACCCTCGACCGCGACGGCCAAAGAAGAAGGAGGCAATGAACATCACCAGGAACACGACAAAGAGAATCTTGGCGATACCCGTGGCGGTGCCCGCGATACCACCGAAGCCCAGTACCGCAGCGATGATGGCAATGATCAAGAATGTGATTGCCCAGCTCAACATGGTGATTCTCCTTACGCTTCTATTTAGAGATGTTGCTTGTGGTGCTTTTCCCGGCGCATCGAACGCGCCAAGTTCATGTGTTTAGAACACCCAACGTACCTGGCGAGGCATCTCATCCGCAGGCTGAGCCTGGTCGACGTCCATCATTCGCATTGGGGGGCTGTCAGCCTGGTTACTGCTGGCCGCACTGAAATGGGTTTGGGTCGGGTGCTGAATCGACAACCGTGGCGCTTCTTGCTGCTGGCTCTGCTCCCAACGCTGAAACTGCTGGCCGCCGATCAAGGTGATTAATAGCGCTAGAACAGCAAACAGACCTTGCTGGAGATGCAGTGGCGAGATACGCAACTGGGCGGCACGTTGGCGACTCATCCTGAAGCTCCTCCCACACGGTGGTGATCTTGGTTGGGGCGACGTCTAAATGCCCTGGTTACTCAGACCATTGCAGCCTGCATGCCAGCTTTTCATGATAATAAAAATCAATAAAATCAATTAGTTATGAATGATGTCGAATTCGGATCGGACGCATCCTGCACGATGGTCCTTTTGAAGTCGTGCGGAATGCACGATGGACTCGTAGGAACTTTCAATATTTTTGAATTGCGAGGAGGGCGTGGATGTCACAAGGGGACACCGGCAATCGCCTGCGAACCGGCTATCTGATAAAAAAACAACAAAATCAGGCGATTAGCCGTAGGGTGAGGAGAGAGCTACGCTGCTGTGGCTGGAATCGACCAGAATCAACCATGCAACTTGCCCGATTATTCCGGGACTAACCAAGATAATTCATTAAGGAGCGTAGGAAAATGGAATCAGCCAGTCAGCATCAAGGCCGCATTCTGCTGGTGGACGATGAGTCCGCCATCCTGCGTACTTTCCGCTATTGCCTCGAAGATGAAGGCTACAGTGTCGCTACCGCCAACAGTGCCGCTCAGGCTGATGCACTGCTTCAGCGCCAAGTCTTCGACCTGTGCTTCCTGGACCTGCGTCTGGGTGAAGACAATGGCCTCGATGTGCTGGCCCAAATGCGCATTCAGGCGCCGTGGATGAGGGTGGTGATCGTCACCGCTCATTCGGCCGTGGACACGGCGGTCGATGCCATTCAGGCCGGGGCCGCCGACTATTTGGTCAAGCCTTGCAGCCCCGACCAATTGCGCCTGGCCACCGCCAAGCAGCTGGAAGTGCGGCAACTGTCGGCACGTCTGGAAGCCCTTGAAGGCGAAGTGCGCAAACCCAAGGATGGCCTGGACTCTCACAGCCCGGCGATGAAAGTCGTGCTCGAAACCGCCCGCCAGGTGGCCAACACCGATGCCAATATTTTGATTCTCGGCGAGTCCGGTACCGGTAAAGGCGAACTGTCCCAAGCCATTCACGGCTGGAGCAAGCGCGCGAAGAAATCCTGCATCACGATCAACTGCCCGTCCCTGACCGCCGAACTGATGGAAAGCGAGCTCTTCGGCCACAGCCGTGGCGCGTTCACCGGGGCCAGCGAAAGTACGCTGGGTCGTGTCAATCAGGCCGACGGTGGGACGCTGTTTCTTGACGAGATCGGCGATTTTCCGTTGGTTTTGCAACCAAAACTACTGCGTTTCATCCAGGATAAAGAATACGAACGGGTGGGCGACCCGGTCACCCGCCGCGCCGATGTGCGCATCCTCGCGGCCACTAACCAGAACCTCGAAGACATGGTCCGCGATGGCCGTTTCCGCGAAGACCTGCTCTACCGCCTGAACGTCATCACCTTGCACCTGCCACCACTGCGCGAACGCAGGGAAGATATTCTGAACCTGGCCGATCGTTTTCTGGCCCGTTTCGTCAAGGAATACGCGCGTCCGGCTCGGGGCTTCAGCGACGAAGCCCGTGAAGCGCTGCTCGGCTACCGCTGGCCGGGGAACATTCGCGAACTGCGCAACGTTGTGGAGCGGGCAAGCATCATTTGTCCCCAGGAGCGGGTGGAGATCAGTCACTTGGGCATGGCTGAAACCCCGGTCAACAACGCTCCTCGCATCGGCGCTGCGCTGAGTCTGGATGAATTGGAAAAAGCCCACATCGGAGCGGTACTCGCCACTGCAGATACGCTGGACCAGGCCGCCAAGACCCTGGGTATCGACGCCTCGACGTTGTACCGAAAACGCAAGCAGTACAACTTGTGAGCTGTCTCCGATGAGACTGGCGATGAAGTTGCGCACACGGCTGTTTCTGAGTATTTCAGCACTGATCACCGTTGCGCTGCTTGGGCTGTTGCTCGGGCTGGTCAGCGTGATGCAGATGGCGAGTTCCCAGGAAGCGCTGATTCGCAATAATTTCGTCACGCTCGACCTGGGACTGAAATTGCGTCAGACCTTGGGCGATCAGCTGATGATCATGCTCAGCGAGAAGCCGGATCCTGCAGCGTTCGAGGCGTCCAAGCAGCATTACTTTCAGTTGCTTGATGACGGCATTGTCCATGCCCAGGCTGGCGATGAGCGCCAGCACGGTTTCGAACAGGCCAAGGCTGACTACCTGAGCTTTCTACAGGCATACGACCTGTCACGTGACTCGATGCAGGTGTTGAGTGGCAACAAAGAACTCACCGACAAATTCAATGCGCTGCGCAATGGTTTGATCGTCGAGCAACAGCGTGCGCTGGATAACATCAATGCCACCGAGCGCCAGGCTCGGGAGAGGGCGCTGCTGGTTGCCGGCCTGCTCGGGTTGGTGGGGTTGGCGGTGCTGATCATCGGTTTCGTCACTGCCCACGCTATTGCTCAACGTTTTGGTGCACCGATCGAGGCCCTGGTCCAGGCGGCGGACAACATCGGCAAAGGCAATTTCGAAGTGACGCTGCCGATTTCCTCGGGCGTGGAAATGAACCAGCTGACCAAGCGCTTCGGGATCATGGCCGAGGCCCTGCGCGAGCATCAGGCCACCAATGTCGATGAGCTGCTCGCAGGCCAGCAGCGTTTGCAGGCCGTGCTCGACAGCATCGACGATGGGTTGCTGATGATCGACCGCGAGGGACATCTGGAACACCTCAACCCAGTGGCGCAGCGTCAGTTGGGTTGGGACACCGATCGTGTCGGTCAAGGTCTGGGTACGGCGCTTGAGCGTCCCGAGCTCGATGAACAGCTGCAACTGGTGCTGCGCGGCGGCACCCTGGAGCGGGCGCCGGAGGACTTGAGTATCGAAGTCGACGGTGAATCGCGGTTGCTGACCTTTAGCCTGACGCCGGTCAGCCATACACAGGGCCATATTCTTGGCGCCGTGATGGTGCTGCATGACGTCACCGAACAGCGTGCATTTGAACGTGTGCGCAGTGAGTTCGTGCTGCGCGCCTCCCATGAATTGCGAACCCCGGTCACCGGGATGCACATGGCGTTCGGCCTGTTCCGCGAGCGCGCGCACTTTGCCAAGGACTCGCGTGAAGCTGATCTGCTGGACACCGTGAATGAAGAGATGCAGCGCTTGATGCAGTTGATCAACGACCTGCTGAACTTCTCCCGCTACCAGAACGGATTGCAGAAACTCACGTTGGCGCCGTGCTCCATCGAGGATTTGCTGGAGCAGGCCCGGGCACGTTTTGCCGGCCCTGCAGAAGAGCAGGGCATCGACCTGCTAGTGGAAGTGCAAGGGCCATTACCGCGATTGCAGGCCGATCAGCCGCAGCTCGACCGGGTGCTCGATAACCTGATCGACAACGCGTTGCGCCACACCGCTTCCGGCGGGCAAATACGTTTGCAGGCTCGACGCCATGGGGAGCGAGTGATTATCAGCGTCGAGGACAACGGCGAAGGCATTGCCTATGGTCAGCAGGGGCGGATTTTCGAACCCTTTGTACAGGTGGGTCGCAAGAAGGGCGGTGCCGGACTCGGTCTGGCACTGTGTAAGGAAATCGTGCAGTTGCACGGCGGTCGGATGGGTGTTTATTCGCGGCCAGGGCAGGGTACCCAGTTCTATATGGCGCTGTCGGTATAAGCCGCAGCCTCTTCAGGCTTCGTCATCGAGACGTCGGGCAGCCAATCGGCGACCACGGGTAATCAGCTCGATGAACTGCACCGCACTCAACGCATGGGCGAATAGCCAACCCTGACCGAACTTCACGCCTTCACTGCTCAGAAGCGCCGCCTGGGATTCAAGTTCGATGCCCTCGGCAATCACCTTGAGTTGCAGGGCCTGGGCCATGTGAATGATGTGCGGGGCGACACCGCTACTTGCAGCGTCATGACCCAGCGCATCGATAAACGCCTTGTCGATTTTCAGGCAATCGACTGGCAGGGTTTGCAGATAGGCGAGGCTGCAATAGCCGGTGCCAAAGTCATCAATCAACACTTGATGCCCGACATCCCGCAAGGCTTGCAGGTTTTCCCGGGCTACCACGACATCGATCAATCCCCGCTCGGTGACCTCAAAGGCAATTTGCTTTGCCGCGACGCGGTGCAAGGTCAGCAGTCGCGCCATTACCTGACCGATACGCGGCACCATGACGTCGCAGGCCGCCAGGTTGACCGATATGTACAGTTGCGGATTGGCCCGCAACAATTGACCCAGCTGTTCAAGCAGGCGTTGCAGGACGAAGTCGGTCATCTGGCGGATCTGGCCGGTGTTCTCCGCCATCGGAATAAACAGGTCGGGGCTGGTCAAGGTGCCGTCCGGCCTTCGCCAGCGCAGCAAGGCTTCTGCCCCGACACAGTTGCGGCTGTCGAGGTCGAAGATCGGTTGATACAGCACCTGCAATTCGCCTCGTCGTATGGCGCCACTCAGTTCGGCGTCCAGCGACTGTCTCTGGCGCACCAGCAGAAGCACCAGAAAACCCACGCATAAGGCGAGTGCCAGGCTGGCCGGCAGCAACCACCACCAGACTACGGGTACATTAATGCCGGTGCGTGGGCTGATCAGCACCAATTGGTATTCCGGATTGTTGGTGGGCATGCGGTAAATCAAGCGGGAATGCGTCACTTGTAGCGCGTCGAGGCTTTTCGGGGGCCAGGGTTCGGTGGGTGGCCAGACCTGCGAGACACCCAGTACCGGAATCGCGCGTGTACCGCGATCGAGCACCACCAGCAGGCTGCTTCCCGGTGGCAGGTCGACCATGTCGGTCAAATGCCCGCGAGATGTCGCGACACGAAAATTGCCGCGCCCGAGCATCAGCGCGGCGCGGTTTTCATCGGGTTCGGTGGTGGTGTTCAGCCAGTAGCTGTAGGTCGGCCCCTTGATGTCTGGCGACCTTATCATCGACAGCCCTTCCTGGCGGGGGCGGTTGGAACAGATCCGCGTGGCGTCCATATAAGCGGCTTCGTAAACGAAACGATAATTGAAGCTGACCTGTTGCAAGGTCGCGATCATTTCGTCATCGCAGCCGCGTAACGGCTGGGCTTCCAGGTCGTCGAGGCTTTCCCGCAACTGCCCGAACAGCTGCTCCAGACGAGCAAGGAAGCGCTCGCCCTGGGCATTCATTTCTTCGCTTTCGCTCTGCTCGACTTGATGCATGGCCACGTACAGGCTGCCGGCCATCAGGAGTGTCGCGCTCAAGGCAGCAGCCAGTATCGCCAAAAACCAAGGGCGAAAGAACCAACTACGTAGCGTCTCTCGAGCAGCAGGCATAGGGAATATCCGAAGAATTACCAATGAGTTATAGCTGCTGATTGGAAAAAAAGCCCTGACCGTCGGGCGGCCGTCGTTATTTTGTCTGGTTCAAGACTTGTAGAAGTGCCGCGGTTTGCGCATCCGGTGTGCCATCGAAACGTGACGGTCGGAAATGCATCTGGAAGGCCGCAATCACATGACGTGTCGCAACATCCAGTTCGCCGGTTTGCGGCGTGGGATAACCCGCGCGGGCCAGCTGTGCCTGAAACCAGCTGATGGTTGGCAGTTGTACTTCGAACTGTGCCTGCTGGCGCGTTACCGCCTGCTCATTCGGCCAGATTCCCAGGCCTTCGGCAGCCAGACGCTTCCAGGGGAACAGCGGCCCTGGATCAAGCTTGCGCAGCGGCGCGATGTCGCTGTGGCCGATGATGCTGCGGGGATTGATGGCGTAACGCTTGCTGATGTCCTTGAGCAGGACGATCAGGGACTGGACCTGATCTTCGCTGTAGGGGTACCAAAGGCGCCCGGCAGGGGTGTCTATAAAACCCGGATTGACGATTTCGATACCGATGGAGCTGGAGTTCAACCAGGTCCGGCCTTGCCATTCGCTTTCCCCGGCGTGCCAGGCTCGGAGGTTTTCATCCATCAGCTTGTAGATGGTGGCGCCCTTGTCGTCGCCAATCAGATAGTGGCTGCTGACCTCGCCGTGGGTCAGCAGTTGCAGCGACCGCTCCAGTGACGCGGAGGTGTAGTGCACCACCACGAACTGAATGCGGCTGTCGTAATTGGCTGAAGGGTGACGGGTGTCGAACCGGGGGCCGCTGGCACAACCGGCCAACAGAATCAGCGACACGATGAGAGATAGATATTTCATGGCAGAAGGCAATACACGCAAGACAGTAATGCAACAGTGTAACGTACTGCCTGGCGGGCAGACGGCCAACGCGAAGTTTTAAATAAAATGGAACAATTGACCGTCAGCCCAGTGCCACTTGGTTACGGCCGGCATGTTTCGCGCGATATAGGGCCTGATCGGCTCTTTTAAGGACCAGATCGCTATGTTCGCCGGGCTTGAATGCAGTTAGACCCATGGAAATGGTGATGGTTACCGGCTCACCCTTGAAGTGGAAAGGACAGGCTTCGATCGAGGCGCGTAGCTTTTCCAGCAGTTTCGCACCAACAGTTGGCACTGTGTCTGGCATCAACAGGACAAACTCCTCACCGCCGAACCGGGCAATGAAATCCGTCCCGCGCAGGCGCTTGCGTAGCACGCTGGCGATGATTTTCAGTACTTTGTCGCCCGCCAGGTGACCATAGTTATCGTTAATGCGTTTGAAATGGTCGAGGTCGAGCATTGCCAGCAACAGGGTGTTGCCGTGTTGCTGCCATTGGTTGATTTCGTGATCCAGCCGTTCGCTCCAGGCTGCCCGGTTAGGCAGGCCAGTCAGTGGGTCGATCAAGGCTTTCTGACGCTGCTCTTCAAGATGCTCGCGGTAGCCCAGGGCTTCCTGCTCCATGTGCGCAACGCGCTCGGCCAGACCATGAAGGCGGGCTGCAACTTCCTGCTCACGCTCGTCACGCTGCTTCTGGTGCTGGTCCATGGTGCCGAGCAGCCCTTCCAGATGGTTTTCCAGAACGTGCTTGAGATCGTCCAGGTCGGCGGCTTCCTGCATGCTGCTCTGCAAGCCGTCGACTTGCTCGCGGATCTGCGTGTCCATCTCGCGTGCGGCGGAACGGTTGTCGGCATGGCCTTCGCTGGCGGCTTGCAAGTTGCTTTGGAACGACTCGAGGCGTTCGTTTAGCTGTTGCAAGTAGGTTTCGAATTCATGCTGGCCACTGTCGGTGATTGCCAGCATCAAGGTTGCCAGATCGTCGAGGATTGGCAGCAGTTCGTACCAATTCAAACCGTTTTGCAGGCGATCACGCATCGCTTCGGCTTGAGGACGATGACGCTCGGGCAGCGTCAGGTCGTCGAGCAGGCCCAGTAGCGTGTCTTCGATATGCTTGGCCACCGAGCTGTAGGACGGCTCGGGTGAGTCCGGCAGGGCGTAGAGAACATCCGGCTCGGATTGTTCAGTGTCTACGGCGGCCAACACCTCGGCCAAGGCCGGGGGCAACGGCAGGCTGTCGAGATAGACCAGCGGGGTCAGTTCGTCGGGATTAATAGCTGGTTGAGCCTGTATTTCCGGCTCGATGATTGATGGAGCGGGTTCTTCTGGATGTTCTATGTCCGGTTGCGGTTGCGGTTGCGGTTGCGGTTGCGGTTGCGTCTCTGGAGTCTGGGCGCGTGCTCGCTCCGGCTCAAGCACCGGCGGGACAAACGCTACAACTGCAGGAGAAGGCGCTGCTGCGGGCGGAGCCTCGATCATCGGTGGCTCGGATGCAGTAGCGGGCGTCGGGAAGGTGCCGGAGGCAATCTGTGATGCCGCTTCATCCGCTTCACGGCTACCAAACAGTCGCTGCAGCAAACCAGGGCGGCCGGGTTCTGCCGGGTTTTCAAGCTGAGTCAGGGCTTTGCCTTGCAGACCGCTCAGTTCGCTGAGCAGCAGCGGAATTTCGCGCGCCTGCCCGACTCTTGCATCCAGATGCTTGGCGAAGTTTTTCAGCGGCCGGCTTACTTCGCGGGGCAGCGGTAATGTTTGCAGCTGCGAGACCAGCGCGGTCAATGCAGCGCTGGTCTGGTTAACCCGGGTTTCCCGGCGTTGTTCGGAGTCGAGCACGGCTTTTTCCAGCCGCGGAAGCAGGGCGGCCAGGCCGGCGTCCATGTCGTCGGTGCGCACGACCTCACGCATTTCCTTCATGCATTGGTCAACGACGCGGTCGGTGCCCTCGGCTGCCAGCGTGCTGCGCACCAGGCCACGACGCAACAGGTCGAGTCGGGCGTCCCATCGACGTTCGAGCTTTTCCTGTTGTTCGATACTTTTGAGGTATTTCTCTTTCCAGCGCTGTGCTTCGTCGCTCATTCATGGGATCCGCGAGGGGCAGGACTCAACGCGGGCAATGCATCGGCCGTGAGCGAACCCGGCAGACGAATCTCTACCGCGACCGGCAAGTGATCGGAAATGGGGTGTGCCAGCACCTCGACCTTTTCAAGGGTCAGGGTGGGGCTCAGCAGAATATGGTCCAGACAGCGCTGCGGGCGCCAGCTAGGGAACGTCGCTTCCAGTTGCGGCGCGAGCAGGCCGAGGTCACGCAACGGGGAGTTTTGCAGCAAGTCACTGGCATGGGTATTCATGTCGCCCATCAGCACTTGGTGTTTATAGCCGCCAATCAGCTCGCGGATGTAAGCCAGTTGCATGCTGCGGGCGCGAGCGCCCAGCGCCAGGTGCATCATGACCACCACCAGCGCCTCAGGACCTTCGCCAAAGCGCACCAGAATAGCTCCGCGACCCTTGGGCCCCGGTAGCGGATGATCTTCAATCGCCCACGGGCGCAGGCGGCTGAGCACACCATTGCTGTGCTGGCCGAGGCGTCCGAGATTGCGATTGAGTTGTTGATACCAGTAGGGGAATGCGCCGAGCTGGGCCAGGTGTTCGACCTGGTTGACGTAGCCTGATCGCAAGCTGCCGCCATCGGCTTCCTGCAAGGCGACCAGATCGAAGTCGCCCAGCAGATTGCCGATCTTTTGCAGATTGTCGGCACGCCCGGTGTGCGGCAACAGATGCTGCCAGCCTCGGGTCAGGTAATGCCGATAGCGCTCGGTACTGATGCCGACCTGGATATTGAAACTGAGCAGACGCAGACGACTGTCTGCGGGCAGGCCCGTCGATTCCAGATGATGTTCGTTGACCCGCGGATCATGCAGGCCAACGACGCGTTCAGTGCCCCAGCGGCGCATGGCAGTCGCCGCGCTTAGTTGGCAGCAGCCTTGTTAGCCGCTCGCTCTTTTTCGATCAGCTTGTCGGCCAGTTGCAATGCTTGCTCGGCGCCACCGGCAGAGCCCACGTCGAAGCGATACTTGCCGTTGACGACCATGGTCGGAACGCCGGAGATTTCATACTTTTTGGCCAGGTCAGTGGCCTTGACGATCTGGCCCTTGATGGCGAAGGAGTCGAAGGTGGCCAGGAACTTGTCCTTGTCTACGCCCTGAGTGGCCAGGAAATCAGCCATTTCATTCTTGTCGACTAGCTTCTTGTGTTCTTTCTGAATCGCGTTGAACACCGCAGCGTGAACCTTGTTTTCGACGCCCATGGCTTCAAGGGTCAGGAACATCTGGCCGTGTGCGTTCCACGGGCCGCCGAACATGGCCGGAATGCGGACGAAGTTCACGTCGGAAGGCAGTTTCTCAACCCATGGATTGATCACGGGTTCGAAAGCGTAGCAGTGCGGGCAGCCGTACCAGAACAGCTCCACCACTTCGATCTTGCCAGGCACAGCTACCGGGACGGGATTGGTCAGTTCGACATAAGGTGCTGCGGGTGCTTCAGCAGCTTGGGCGGTCATGCCGAACAGGCTGGCAGCGACGAGTGCGGCGCTGATGATCAGATTACGCATGCTTTACTCCTGGACAATTTTGGTCGCCTCGCGCGACCTGTTTTCAGACAGGTCCTGGCGGGCTTGAGTTCTGTAGTGTAACGGCAGCGGCCACAAAAAAGGGCGGCCAAAGCCACCCTTTTTATGCTTGCATCGACGGATTAATCGAGCGTTAACGTTGCAGGAGATGTACACCTCGCGCAACGCCCGATTCGCCGGACTTAGTGCAGGCCTTGAATGTAGCTGGACACCGCTGCGATATCTTCGTCGCTCAGCTTTTTGGAGATGCTCTGCATCGGCTTGGTGTCGCCATCGTTGGTGCGGCCGGCCTCTTCCTTGCGGAAGTCGGTCAGTTGCTTGGCGATGTATTGAGCGTGTTGGCCGCCCAGGTGCGGGAAGCCGGCAGCTGCGTTGCCTGTACCATTCGGCGAGTGGCAACCGGTGCAGGCTGGCAGGCCCTTGGCCAGATCGCCGCCGCGGAACAGTGCTTCACCGCGAGAAACGACTTTCGGGTCGGCGGCGCCAACGCTACCTTTCTGACTGGCGAAGTAGGCGGAGATATCGGCCAGGTCCTGATCGCTCAGGTTGGTCAGCAGGCCGGTCATTTCCAGTACCGTGCGTTTACCGGACTTGATGTCGTGTAGCTGCTTGTTCAGATAACGCTCGCCCTGACCTGCCAGTTTCGGAAAGTTAGGCGCCATACTGTTGCCATCCGGGCCATGACAGGCGCCACATACTGCGGCTTTCGCCTGACCAGCAGTCGCATCACCTGCAGCATGGGCAATGCCGGAGATCCCCACGGTCAACAGCAGACTCACGATCAATTTGTTCATCAGCTAATCCAACTACGGCTAAGGGTTAAAGAGTTATGGACCGGGATCACTCGCTCATCCACTGGATGATTGCTTGGTAATCCTCGGCACTGCAGTCCATGCACAAACCACGCGGCGGCATCGCCTTGAAACCCTGGGTCACGTGTTGCACCAGCGTCTCCATACCTTTCGCCAACCTCGGCGTCCAAGCTTCCTGATCGCCCTTTTTGGGCGCCATGGGTAGTTGGCCGGAATGACAGGCACCACAAACACGGTTGTACACAGCTTCCGGATCCTGTGTAGCCTGAGCGCTGTAAAGCGGCATCAAGACACCGGCAGCTAGCAGCCATTTCGTCATAAAACGACCTTTTCAGGGTTGAGAGCGTTCTGCGTTCTAGTGCGCAATCAAGGTCAATCGCTCTCGTGAACTTCATCCTACGCTGGGACAAAGCGCACACAAAATCTGCGGCATTATATACTGGCGTCACTGAAACGGAAACGACACTGCTCGCCGCGTCCATTCCCGGCGCCGCCCACATCGGAAATCCCATGCAACTCAAGAACCCCATCCTCGGCCTGTGCCAACAGTCCACCTTCATGCTCAGCGCTGCCAAAGTCGATCAATGTCCCGACGACGAAGGCTTTGAAGTAGCCTTCGCCGGGCGTTCCAACGCCGGCAAGTCCAGTGCGCTGAACACCTTGACGCACGCCAGCCTTGCGCGGACCTCGAAAACTCCGGGTCGCACACAGCTCTTGAACTTCTTCAAGCTAGACGATGATCGTCGTCTGGTCGACCTGCCGGGGTACGGTTACGCGAAAGTGCCTATCCCGTTGAAGCTGCACTGGCAGCGTCACCTGGAAGCCTATCTGGGAGGTCGTGAGAGTTTGAAGGGGCTGATTTTGATGATGGACATCCGTCATCCAATGACCGACTTCGACCTGCTGATGCTCGACTGGGCTGTCGCCAGCGGCATGCCAATGCACATTTTGCTGACCAAAGCCGACAAGCTGACCTACGGCGCGGCGAAAAACGTCCTGCTCAAGGTTCAGGCAGACATCCGCAAGGGTTGGGGAGATGCGATCAGCATCCAGTTGTTCTCGGCGCCAAAACGCATGGGCCTGGAAGACGCCTACACTGTACTGGCGGGTTGGATGGAACTGGCGGACAAGGGCGCCGAGCTCGCGGAGTAAGCTCATTTACAAAAACTGCGGGCAAAAAAAACCCCGGACTTCTTATGGGGAGGGGGAAGTTCCGGGGTTCAAGTTCCGGACCGCTAGGGCGGGGTCCAGATATCTGCCAACACTTAACACAACATTAGGAGCATCGAAGGGCTTCACCACCCATTCAGTAACTCTGAGTGGCGATTCAGGAGATTAGTTCAGAATTTTTTAAAAAGCCTTTGGAATAGGTCATCGAATTTTCCGAACTAAGAGCTCTTCGGTCTTTCTGCCGCGGCACTATGCCGCAGCGGAAAACGCCTTTTCAGACGGTTCAGTGAGCCTCATCCCAGTTATTTCCTACACCAACCTCTACCAACAGCGGCACATCAAGCTTCGCTGCGTCGCTCATGTGCACGCGAATTTCATCACGGACTTGGTTGACCAAATCTTCCCGCACTTCCAGAACCAATTCATCGTGCACCTGCAGGATGACTTTGGCGTCCAGGCCTGATGCTGTCAGCCAGCTATCCACGGCAATCATGGCTTTCTTGATGATGTCCGCCGCGGTGCCTTGCATCGGGGCGTTGATCGCTGTGCGTTCGGCACCCTTGCGCAGGGCCGGGTTTTTCGCGTTGATTTCCGGCAGGTACAGGCGACGACCGAAGATGGTTTCAACGAAACCTTGTTCGGCGGCCTGGGCGCGGGTGCGCTCCATGTACTCGAGCACGCCTGGGTAACGGGCGAAGTAACGGTCGATGTAGGCCTGGGATTGCTTGCGATCAACACCAATCTGCTTGGCCAGGCCAAACGCGCTCATTCCGTAGATCAAACCGAAGTTGATCGCCTTGGCGCTGCGCCGTTGGTCGGTGGTGACGTCTGCCAGTTCAACCCCGAAGACTTCCGCTGCGGTGGCTTTGTGCACGTCCAGGTCATTGCGGAACGCGTGCAGCAAACCTTCGTCCTTGGCCAGGTGAGCCATGATTCGCAGTTCGATTTGCGAATAGTCCGCTGCCAGCAGCTTGTAGCCTTTTGGTGCGACGAACGCCTGACGAATCCGACGCCCTTCGGCGGTGCGAATCGGAATGTTCTGCAGGTTTGGATCGCTGGACGACAAACGTCCGGTTGCCGCTACGGCTTGGTGGTAAGAGGTGTGAATCCGTCCGGTGCGCGGGTTGATCTGCTCTGGCAGGCGATCGGTGTAGGTGCTTTTCAGCTTGCTCATCGAGCGGTACTGCATCAGCACTTTGGGTAGCGGGAAATCCTGTTCAGCCAGTTCCGCCAGCACGGCTTCGGCGGTGGACGCCTGGCCCTTGGCGGTTTTGCTGAGGATTGGCAGGCCGAGTTTTTCGTACAGGATCACGCCCAATTGCTTCGGCGAGCCGAGGTTGAATTCTTCCCCGGCAATGGCGAACGCCTCACGCTCGAGGGCGACCATTTTCTCGCCCAGCTCAACGCTCTGAATGCCCAGCAGGTTGGCGTCGACCAGCGCGCCTTGGCGTTCGATCCGTGCCAGCACCGGCACCAACGGCATTTCGATTTCGCTCAGAACCTTGCTCAGGCTCGGGATGGCGTTGAGTTTTTCCAGCAGGGTTTGATGCAGGCGCAACGTCACGTCGGCGTCTTCGGCAGCGTAAGGCCCCGCCAGCTCCAGAGATATCTGGTCAAACGTCAGCTGCTTGGCACCCTTGCCGGCGATGTCCTGAAAACTGGTGGTGGTGTGATTCAGGTACTTGAGCGCCAGGCTGTTCATGTCGTGGCGGGTCGCGGTGGAGTCCAGCACGTAGGATTCGAGCATCGTGTCGAAGGCGATGCCTTGGACGGTGATGCCGCAACTCTGATCGCCACCGATGGCACAGTTGGCCAGGATATTCATGTCGAATTTGGCGTGCTGGCCGACCTTGAGTTTGTTCGGATCTTCCAGGATCGGCTTCAGCGCGCGCAGCACGGTGTCGCGATCGAGCTGGTCCGGTACGCCCATGTAGGAATGGGTCAGCGGGATGTAGGCCGCTTCGTTGGCTTGTACAGCGAAAGACAGGCCCACCAGTTGCGCCTGTTGAGCATCGATGCCAGTGGTTTCGGTATCGAAGGCGATCAGCTTGGCGTCGTTGAGCTTCTTCAGCCACAGGTCGAAATCAGCCTGGGTGAGGATCGTTGTGTACTTGAGTTCGGTATCGACGGCCGCTTCTTCAGCCACCGGAGCGGCGACTTCCTGACCGGAACGCTTGGCGTCGCGCTGGTTCTCTTCGAACCAGCTCTTGAATTCCAGCAAGGTGTAGAGCTCGGCGAGCTTGTCGTGATCGGGCTTGCCCATTTGCAGGTCGTCGAGGCCGATATCCAGCGGCACGTCGATCTTGATGGTCGCCAGTTGATAGGAGAGGAACGCCATCTCCTTGTGTTCTTCGAGCTTGGCCGGCAGGGTTTTCGCACCACGAATCGGCAGGGTCGGGACGATGTCGAGCTGCGCATAGAGCTCGGTCAGGCCGCCGTTCACGCCGACCAACAGGCCGGAAGCGGTCTTCGGGCCAATGCCCGGAACGCCCGGAATGTTGTCGGAAGAATCGCCCATGAGTGCCAGGTAATCGATGATCTGCTCGGGAGCGACGCCGAATTTCTCCTTCACGCCCTCCACGTCCAGCGCGCTACCGGTCATGGTATTGACCAAGGTAATGTGGCCATCGACCAGCTGCGCCATGTCCTTGTCGCCGGTGGAGATCACCACCGGGCGGTCGGCCGCCGCGCTGCTGCGGGCCAGGGTGCCGATCACGTCATCGGCTTCGACGCCTTCGACGCACAACAGTGGAAAACCCAGGGCGATCACGCTTTGGTGCAGCGGCTCGATCTGGACACGCATGTCGTCGGGCATGCTCGGACGGTTGGCCTTGTATTCGGCGTACATGTCATCGCGAAATGTCCCACCCTTGGCGTCGAACACCACGGCGAACGGACTGTCCGGGTACTGCTTGCGCAGACTCTTGAGCATGTTCAATACGCCCTTGACCGCACCGGTCGGCAGGCCTTTGGACGTGGTCAGCGGTGGGAGGGCGTGAAAGGCGCGGTACAGGTAAGAAGAACCGTCCACCAGGACGAGGGGGGCTTGGCTCATGAGCAGGATCAACCTTTTCGGCGGGTCCGGCGCTAGAATAGCGGGACCGTTGACGACAAAGGGACAAGGTTATCATGCGCACACTAAATCGCCTGTTGCTGGCTGGGTTGTTTGCATCCGTTCCGGTGGCCGTCATGGCGGCGGACGATGCGCCGACACCGGAGCCGGAAGTCACTATCCGCACGGAAGGGGATAAAACCATCCAGGAGTACCGTCAAAACGGTTTCCTGTATGCGATCAAGGTCACACCGAAGGGTGCACCGCCGTATTTTCTGGTGCGCGCGGACGGGACAGATGCAAACTTCATCCGCTCGGATCAGCCGGATATGCTGATTCCGTCGTGGAAGATCTTTGAGTGGAAGTAGTTTCTTAATTTCAATCGGCGCTGGCTCAAGCAGCGGCGCCCGTACTGGCAGTTCAAACATGTCTGTGTTCACCCCGCTGGCTCGGCCCGAGCTGGAAACCTTTCTCGCCCCTTACGGGCTCGGCCGCCTGCTTGATTTCCAGGGGATTGCCGCTGGTAGCGAAAACACCAATTTCTTCATCAGCCTGGAGCAGGGCGAATTTGTCCTGACCCTGGTTGAGCGTGGTCCGGTTCAGGAGATGCCGTTCTTCATAGAACTGCTCGACGTGCTGCATGACGCCGACCTGCCCGTGCCTTATGCCTTGCGCACCACCGACGGCGTCGCCTTGCGCGAACTGGCCGGCAAACCTGCGCTGTTGCAGCCACGTCTGGCCGGCAAGCACATCAAGGAAGCCAATGCGCAGCATTGCGCTCAGGTGGGCGAGTTGCTCGGCCATCTGCATCTGGCGACCCAGGCCAACATGATCAAGCGCAAGACCGATCGCGGCCTGGACTGGATGCTGGAAGAGGGCACGCAGTTGCTGTCGCATCTCAATGCCGAGCAAAGCGATCTGCTGCAACGGGCGCTGGACGAAATCACACAGCAGAAGACGAAAATTCTGGCGCTGCCGCGAGCCAATATCCACGCCGATCTGTTCCGCGATAACGCGATGTTCGAAGGCACGCACCTGACCGGGTTGATCGACTTCTATAACGCGTGTTCGGGGCCGATGCTCTACGACGTGGCGATCGCCTTGAACGACTGGTGTTCGGACGAGAGCGGGTTGATCGACGGGCCACGGGCGAGGGCGTTGCTTGGCGCTTATGCAGCGCTGCGACCGTTCACGGCGGCCGAGGCGGAGTTGTGGCCGACCACGCTGCGGGTAGCGTGTGTGCGGTTCTGGTTGTCGCGGTTGATCGCCGCCGAGTCGTTTGCCGGGCAGGACGTGCTGATTCACGATCCGATGGAGTTTCAGCAGCGTTTGGCGCAGCGCCAGCACGTCAGTACTCATTTGCCTTTCGCGCTTTAAAGTCAAAAGATCGTCCGAACGCGGCCCGAACCTTCGGCAGCACCTACACTGATCTTTGTAGGAGCTGCCGAAGGTTCGGGCCGCGTTCGGACGATCTTTTTTATGGGGTTACAACGACTCCAGACACCCCGCCAAATCATTCCCCAACTTCTCCAGCACCTGCTCATACCCCTGAGCGGTCGCCGGCGTGTACCCGCCCAGCGCATCCAGTTCCGCCAGCTTCACCGGCAGACCCGCCACCAGGGTTTCCGCCAGGCGCGGACGCAGAGGCGGTTCGCTGAACACGCAAGTTTTGCCGACTTCCTGTAATCGAGTGCGCATCGCCGCGACGTGCTGGGCGCCGGGTTGGACCTCGGCGGCGACGCTGAATACGCCGGCGTGCTTGAGACCGTAGGCGTCTTCAAAGTAGTCGAAGGCCTCGTGGAATACGAAGTACGGTTTGCCCGCGATGCCGGCCAGGCGCGCCTTCAAGCGAAGATCCATTGCATCCAGACGCTCATCGAACGCCTTGAGGTTGCTCTGATAACGCGCGGCATTGGCCGGATCGGCTGCACTCAAGTCAGCAACCATTTTTGTGGCGATGACACGGGCGTTGACCGGCGAAAGCCACAAGTGCGCGTCCAGACTGCCTGGACGGTGATCGTGATCATGTTCGTCGGCTTCTTCAGCGTGGGAGTGGCTATCTTTGGCGAAATGTCGCAGTTTCAGGCCCGGCAAATCCTGCACGGCGACACTGGGTAGCGTACGACCATTCAGCACGCGGGGCAGGAAACCTTCCATGCTCGGACCGATCCAGTAAACCAGATCCACTGATTGCACCTTCCGTACGTCGGATGGGCGCAAGGCATAGTTATGAGGCGAGGCACCAGGCGGCAGCAAGACTTCCGGAATCGCCACGCCGTCCTGCACCGCCGCGGCGATCAGCTGTAGAGGCTTGATACTGGTGAGAACTTTGACTTCGGCGTGAGCTGAACCCATCAGCAGAAAACTGGCGACAAATGCGACAAAGATAGAAAAAAGTCGGGACACGATGACCACTCGAAGAGGCGAGAACGGGTAACATAATAACGTCTCTCACAAAACTCGTCGCCGCTCATGCCTAAAACTCCGATTGCCAGCCGTCCCCACGACCACTCTCATTGCGTCCATAGCGCATTGTCTGAGGCCGATGTTCTGTGCGCACGTCAAGGCCTGCGCCTGACCGCCTTGCGCCGGCGGGTGCTGGAACTGGTCTGGCAAAGCCATAAACCGTTGGGTGCCTACGACATTCTCGCGGTACTCAGCGAGCAGGACGGCCGCCGTGCTGCGCCGCCGACCGTGTACCGTGCGCTGGACTTCCTGCTGGAAAACGGCCTCGTACACCGCATCTCCTCGCTGAACGCCTTCGTCGGCTGCAATCACCCGGGACACGCCCACCAGGGCCAGTTCCTGATTTGCCGCGAATGCCACGCCGCCATCGAGCTCGAACAGAAATCCATCAGTGACGCGATCATCAGTAGCGCCAAGGATGTCGGATTTGTCGTCGAGGGCCAGACCGTTGAAGTGGTCGGCCTCTGCTCGGGTTGCCAGGGGGTTTGATGAGCAATGCGCTGATCCGCCTCGAGCAGGTTGCTGTCACCTTTGCCGGGCAAAACGTACTGGATAACATCGAGCTGAGCGTCGAGCCCGGACAGATCGTCACCCTGATCGGCCCTAACGGCGCCGGCAAGACCACGCTGGTGCGCGCTGTACTCGGTCTGTTGAAACCGGACAGCGGCAGCGTGTGGCGCAAGCCGAAACTGCGGGTCGGTTACATGCCGCAAAAACTTCACGTCGATCCGACGCTGCCGCTGTCGGTGCTGCGCTTCTTGCGTCTGGTGCCGGGCGTGGACCGCGCCATGGCCTTGGCGGCACTCAAGGAAGTCGGCGCCGAACAGGTGATCGACAGCCCGGTGCAAAGTGTTTCCGGTGGCGAAATGCAGCGGGTGCTGCTGGCCCGGGCATTGCTGCGCGAGCCGGAACTGCTGGTGCTCGACGAACCTGTGCAAGGCGTTGACGTGGCCGGTCAGGCCGAGCTCTACAGCCTGATCACACGATTGCGCGACCGCCACGGCTGCGGCGTGTTGATGGTGTCCCACGATCTGCACCTGGTGATGAGCACCACCGACCAGGTGGTCTGCCTCAACCGTCACGTCTGCTGCTCCGGGCATCCCGAGCAGGTCAGCGGTGATCCGGCTTTCGTCGAGCTGTTCGGAAAGAACGCACAAAGCCTGGCGATTTATCACCACCATCACGACCACGCCCATGACTTGCATGGCTCGGTGGTCAGCGCGGCCCCGTCGGCCCCTACCCACGTTCACGGAGATAACTGCAAGCATGGCTGATTTTCTGCTCTACGCCCTGCTTGCAGGCCTGGCCCTGGCGTTGGTCGCGGGCCCGTTGGGTTCGTTCGTGGTCTGGCGGCGCATGGCCTATTTCGGCGACACCCTTTCCCATGCCGCGCTGCTCGGCGTGGCGCTGGGTTTTCTGCTGGATGTCAGCCCGACCGTTGCGGTCACCGTAGGCTGCCTGCTGTTGGCGGTGTTGCTGGTGACCTTGCAACAGCGCCAACCGCTGGCGTCCGACACGCTTTTGGGAATTCTCGCACCGAGCACGCTCTCTTTGGGCCTGGTCGTACTAAGCTTCATGCACGAAGTGCGGATCGACCTGATGGCTTATCTGTTCGGCGACTTGCTGGCGATCAGCCCGACCGATCTGGCCTGGATACTCGGTGGCAGCGCGGTCGTTCTGGCTTTGCTGGTGACGTTGTGGCGGCCATTGCTGGCAATCACGGTGCATGAAGAACTGGCCAGGGTTGAAGGTCTGCCGGTGGCGGCGTTGCGCTTGACCCTGATGTTGCTGATCGCTGTGGTGATCGCGGTGGCGATGAAAATCGTCGGTGTGTTGCTGATTACGTCCTTGCTGATCATCCCGGCGGCTGCGGCACAACGTCACGCCCGGTCACCGGAGCAGATGGCACTGGGCGCGAGCCTGCTGGGTATGCTCGCGGTCTGTGGCGGGCTGGCGCTGTCGTGGTTCAAGGACACCCCGGCGGGCCCATCGATTGTTGTGACGGCCGCCGCACTGTTTCTGCTGAGTTTTGTCCTGCCCCGTCGAGGGGTGTAGACTTGCTCGTTTTTTGCGCAAATAGAGAGTCGCAGGAATGAAGCCGTTCGCCTCCCGTTATCTGCTCCTTGTCGCATTTTCGCTGCTACTGGGCGCTTGTCAAAGCACGCCACCGGCGGCCACCGAGGCTACCGGTGCACGGGCCACGGCCATCGCGCAGCTGCAACAAAGCCTAGCCAGCAGCGAACTGGCGACTGCCGAAGATCAACTGGCTACCTTGCAGGCTGAGTCGCCCAACGATCAATCCCTTGAGCAATACCAGCGGCAACTGGCCGAAGCCTATCTGCGCCGCAGCCAGATCGTGCTGCAAAAAGGCGATGTGAATGCCGCTGCCACTGCGCTGAGCCGCGCTCGGTCGTTGATGCCCAAGGCTCCGGCGCTGACCGGTGGGCTCAACAACGCCATCGTCGATGCCCGCAAAGCCGAACTGGATAGAGCCGAAGCTGCGCTCATGGCTGCCGAAGCCAAGCCACAGGCCAAGGTCATTGATCCAACGGCTGAAAGCACCACAGTTGCGTTGAACCTGACTGATATGACGAAACTTCGTCGTCAACTGGATGCGATCGCCGCCGATGTGGTGAATTACCAGTGTGATGTGAGTATTCAGGCGCCACGCACCCAGGACTTCCCATGGTTGACCACGTTGCTGACCAAACGCGTGAAGAAACTCGATTCGGATTTTGATCTGAATCTGGAGAAGCAGATTCTGCGCAACGTTCCTGCGCAGATGGTTCTGAGCCCGCGTAAACCCTAAAAGCTTCGCGAGCAGGCTCGCTCCCACAATGGATCGGCGGTGATCAAAAGTCTGTGATCAACCACATACCCTGTGGGAGCGGGCTTGCCTGCGATGGCGTCCTGACTACCGATACAAAACCTTAAGCCGGAATCGCCTTGGCTTTAGGCTCCCTGTCCCACACCCGATGCTGCCCGATCGCGGCAAAAAACGGTTTGATCAACTTCGCATCCGTGCCCACGATCAACCCCGCGTCAGCCTCGAGCTTCAACACATCCAGCAACTGTTTGGCCTCGCCCTGCAGCGCAATCGCCTTCAAGTGCTTGTACGCCTCCAGCACGTAATGCAGCGCCACACCGTCAGTGCTCAACGCCTTGATCGACGCCGCGCCACCGGGTACAAACACCGCATCGAACGCCACCGAAGGCAAGCCTTCCATCGACGCATCGACCGGCAACGCCTTGCCATCGGCGGTGGTCACAGGAGCAGAAGTCGGGCCGAGCAGTTTGGCGTGCGCACCTTCTGCCTTCAGCGCTTTCTTCATGGCATCAATCGCTGCACCATCGACGCCATTGGCTGCCAGGATTGCCACTTTGCGGGTTTTGATATCCGCCGGCAGCAAGTTGGCCTGACTCAGGGCCGGCGAGTGATCCAGTGAGGTTTTGCGTACTTCGACCGTCCCGGCTTTGGGCGCTGGCAACCCCAGGTTCTGCGCCACGCGTTTAGCCAGTTCCAGATCGATGTTGGCCAGAATCTCATTCACCTGACGCGCGCGGATGAACTCCCGCTCAACCTTGCCCAACTCGAAGCTGTAAGCCGAGATGATGTGCTCCTGCTCGTGCTTGCTCATGCTGTGGAAAAACAGCCGCGCCTGGGAGAAGTGGTCGCTGAATGATTCGCTGCGCTGACGGATCTTGTTGGCGTCAATGCGCTCTGGATAACTTTCGAAGCCGCCATCCTGGGCTGCCGGCGGTGTTTCTTTGGGCCAACCGCTATCAATGGAGTTCGGCTCGTAGGACGCGCGGCCCTTGTCGATGGTGGAGCGATGCAACGCATCCCGTTGACCATTGTGGAACGGTGCCACCGGACGGTTGATCGGGATCTCGTGAAAGTTCGGCCCACCGAGTCGGCTGATTTGCGTATCGGTGTAGGAAAACAATCGACCCTGCAGCAATGGATCGTTGGAAAAGTCGATCCCCGGCACGATATGCCCTGGGCAGAAGGCAACCTGCTCGGTTTCGGCGAAAAAGTTGTCGGGGTTACGGTTGAGGGTCATTTTGCCTAGCGGGGTGATGGGCACCAGTTCTTCCGGGATCAGCTTGGTCGGGTCGAGGATGTCGAAGTCGAATTTATGTTCGTTTTCCTCCTCGATAATCTGTACGCCCAGTTCCCATTCCGGGTAGTCGCCCATCTCGATCGACTCCCAGAGATCGCGACGGTGGTAGTCGGTGTCTTTACCGGCGAGTTTCTGCGCTTCATCCCACACCAGCGAACAGGTCCCGGCCGTGGGGCGCCAGTGGAATTTGACGAAGCGCGATTTACCTTCGGCGTTGATCAGGCGGAAGGTATGCACGCCGAAGCCTTGCATGCTGCGTAGGCTTTTCGGGATCGCCCGGTCGGACATGGTCCAGATCACCATGTGCGCCGACTCCGGTACCAGAGAGACAAAATCCCAAAAGGTATCGTGAGCTGAGCCACCGGTGGGTATCTCATTGTGCGGCTCGGGTTTCACCGCATGCACGAAGTCAGGAAACTTGATCGCATCCTGAATGAAAAACACCGGCATGTTGTTGCCCACCAGGTCGAAGTTGCCTTCGTCGGTGAAAAACTTCACCGCGAAACCTCGTACGTCCCGCACGGTATCGCCCGACCCGCGAGGGCCCTGCACCGTGGAGAAGCGGACGAAGACCGGGGTTTTTTGGCTTGGGTCTTGTAGGAACCCGGCCTTGGTCAGCACGGAATGGGTTTCATAGCTCTGGAAGTAGCCGTGAGCACCGGTGCCGCGGGCGTGGACGATGCGCTCGGGAATGCGTTCATGGTCAAAGTGCGTGATCTTTTCACGCATGATGAAATCTTCCAGCAACGATGGCCCGCGGGCGCCGGCCTTCAACGTGTTCTGGTTGTCCGCGACTTTCACGCCCTGGTTGGTGCGCAGGGCCTGTTCAGTGGCGTCGGAGCGAAATTGCTCCAGGCTGTCGAGCTTGGCATTGGTGTTACCGCGGTCCGGGGTATCGGTCCCGGCCAGTGCGCTTTTGGTTGCGGCAGGTTTTTTAGTACTCATCAGACAAAACTCCTCGTTGCGATTCCCGCCGTAGCCAGGACTGTTGAGCAATACCCCAGGCACGGACCGGGGGCGTTTTCGAGTTGCCTAATTAGTGACTGATGACGTTTTGCGCCGTTCCTTTTTTCTAACCTTTGATCGCGTTATTGCCAAATGGAAGGTTGAATGCGGAATAAATGCTAATAACCTCTATACGGACAGGCTAAAATGCGCGCCCGGCTAACCGCTGATCCTTTTCCAACGCGCCCCACAAGGTTCGCTACGTGATCGAGTTTCAAAACGTCCACAAAACCTACCGCGTCGCCGGTAAGGATATTCCCGCCCTGCATCCGACCAGTCTGACGATTGAGAACGGTCAGGTCTTCGGTCTGATCGGCCATTCCGGCGCGGGAAAAAGTACTTTGCTGCGTCTGATCAATCGCCTGGAAAACTCCAGTGGCGGCAAGATCATCGTCGACGGCGAAGAAGTCACCGCGCTCGACGCCAACAGTCTGCGGCGCTTCCGGCAGCAGGTCGGGATGATTTTCCAGCACTTCAACTTGCTGGCGTCCAAGACCGTGGCCGACAACGTCGCGCTGCCACTGACCCTGGCCGGTGAGCTGTCCCGCAGTGAGATTGACCGGCGTGTGGCCGAATTGCTGAAGCGGGTCGGCCTGTCCGACCACGCCAAAAAGTACCCGGCGCAGTTGTCCGGTGGCCAGAAGCAGCGCGTCGGCATCGCCCGCGCCCTGGCAACCAAGCCGAAAATCCTGCTGTGCGACGAAGCCACCAGCGCACTGGACCCGCAGACCACGGCGTCGGTCCTGCAATTGCTGGCCGAGATCAATCGCGAACTGAAGCTGACCATCGTGTTGATTACCCACGAGATGGACGTGATCCGCCGGGTCTGCGACCAGGTCGCGGTGATGGACGCTGGCGTGATCGTCGAGCAAGGTTCGGTAGCCGAGGTGTTCCTGCATCCGAAGCACCCGACCACCAAGCGGTTCGTGCAAGAAGACGAGCAGATCGACGAAAGCGAGCAGCGCGACGACTTCGCCCACGTTCCAGGTCGCATCGTGCGTCTGACCTTCCAGGGCGAAGCGACCTACGCACCGCTACTGGGCACTGTCGCTCGTGAAACGGGTGTGGACTACAGCATCCTGGCCGGTCGTATCGACCGCATCAAAGACGTGCCCTACGGGCAGTTGACCCTGGCCGTTACCGGTGGCGACATGGAAGCGGCGTTCGCCCACTTCACCGCAGCTGACGTCCACATGGAGGTGCTGCGCTGATGGAAGTCCTGGCAAGTTTCTTCGTCAATATCGACTGGTTCGAAATCTGGCTGGCCACCGGCGATACCTTTCTGATGCTCTTCGGTTCGCTGTTGTTCACCGTTTTGCTCGGCCTGCCCCTGGGCGTGCTGTTGTTCCTCTGCAGCCCGCGTCAGTTGCTGGAAGCCAAAGGCGTCTACGCGATGCTGTCGCTGATGGTGAACATCCTGCGTTCGCTGCCGTTCATCATTCTGCTGATTGTGATGATTCCGTTCACGGTGTTGATCACCGGTACGTCCCTCGGTGTCGCCGGTGCGATTCCACCGCTGGTGGTGGGCGCTACGCCATTCTTCGCGCGGCTGGTGGAAACCGCCCTGCGTGAAGTGGATCGCGGCATCATCGAGGCAACCCAGGCCATGGGCGCGACGACGCGGCAGATAATCACCAATGCCTTGCTGCCGGAAGCCCGCCCGGGCATCTTCGCCGCGATTACGGTGACAGCCATTACACTGGTGTCCTACACGGCGATGGCGGGTGTGGTCGGCGCGGGTGGTTTGGGCGACCTGGCGATCCGTTTCGGTTACCAGCGTTTCCAGCCTGATGTGATGGTAGTGACGGTGATGTTGCTGCTGGTGATCGTTCAGGTTCTGCAAACCGTTGGCGACAAGTTGGTTGTCCACTTCTCCAGGAAATAAAGAGTCCCGTAAATGACAAATGAGCCGGCCATTCGCTGGCAGGCGCCGAATTCAGGCGCCGCACAAGGAGTTAGCTGAATGAAAAAACTACTCGTCGCGTTCGCTGCCGTTGCAGCCTTTTCCGCTCACGCTGCCGACACCCTGACCGTCGCAGCCACCCCGGTCCCGCACGCAGAAATCCTCGAATTCGTGAAACCGGCCCTGGCCAAAGAAGGCGTGGACCTGAAGGTCAAAGTCTTCACCGACTACATCCAGCCGAACGTGCAGGTGGCCGAAAAACGGCTGGACGCCAACTTCTTCCAGCACCAGCCGTACCTCGATGAATTCAACAAGGCCAAGGGCACCAACCTGGTGGCCGTTGCCGGTGTGCACCTTGAGCCACTGGGCGCTTACTCCAGCAAATACAAAGCACTGACCGAGCTGCCAGGCGGCGCCAACGTGGTGATCCCGAACGACGCCACCAACGGCGGCCGTGCGCTGTTGCTGCTGGCGAAGGCTGGCCTGATCAAGTTGAAGGACTCGAACAACATCCTCGCGACCGTCAAGGACATCACCGAGAACTCCAAGGACCTGAAATTCCGTGAGTTGGAAGCCGCGACCATCCCGCGCGTGCTGACCCAGGTCGACCTGGCACTGATCAACACCAACTACGCGCTGGAAGCCAAGCTTGATCCGTCCAAGGACGCGCTGGTCATCGAAGGCAACGACTCGCCTTACGTGAACATCCTCGTTGCCCGTCCAGACGACAAGGACAGTGAAGCGATGAAGAAGCTGATTGCTGCCCTGCACAGCCCGGAAGTGAAAGCCTTCATCCTCGAGAAGTACAAAGGCGCGGTATTGCCGGCGTTCTGATCCGACAGCAATAAAAAACGGGGACGCATTGATTGCGTCCCCGTTTTTTTATGCCTGGAATACGGACCCTGTGGGAGCGGGCTTGCCCGCGAAAGCGGTGTGTCAGTCACTATGGATGTTGAATGGACTGGCCCTTTCGCGGGCAAGCCCGCTCCCACAGGTTCTGCGTCGTTTACAGACGCTTGAGCATCACCGGCAACTGTGCCACCAATTTCACGTTGTTCAACGGCGCCCGAATGAACCCACGTTGCGTCCCGTCCGGCCCGATCACCGCCAGGTTGCCGCTGTGGTCAACGGTGTAATTCGGCTTGCTGGTGTCCGCCGGAATGAATGGAATACTCACCGCGTTGGCCAGTTTCTGGATGTCTTCCACCGACGAAGCCGTCAGCCCTTTGAACTGAGGATCGAAGTAGCCCAGGTACTGCTTGAGCTGCTGGGGTGTGTCGCGATTCGGGTCGACGCTGACCAGAATGATCTGCAACTTATCCACAGCCTCTGGCGGCAGTTCGCTCTTGATCTGACGCAGCTGGGCGAGGGTGGTCGGGCAGATGTCCGGGCAGAAGGTGTAGCCGAAGAACAGCAGCGACCATTTGTCTTTCAGCTCGTTGACCGCCACCGGTTTGCCGTCCTGGTCGGTCATTGTCACGCTCGGCAGGTTGCGGCTTTGCGGCAGCAGAATGATCCCTGCATCGATCAGAGCCGTCGGGTCGCCCTGGCCTTTGCCGGTCAGCACTTTGTTGATGGTCAGGCCCAGGACCAGCGCGATCAGGGCAACGAGGATGAAGACGGTTTTCTGGGTTCGAGTCATAGGTTCAACAGTAAGTAGTGGTCTACGAGCAGCGCGATAAACAGCAGGAACAAGTAGTAAATAGAGTACTTGAACGTGTTGATCGCCGCGTGCGGCCGAGTGCCACGGTACAGCACCACGGCCCATTGCAGAAACCTCGCGCCCAGTCCCAGCGCGCAAATCAGGTAGAGCACACCGCTCATGTGGATCACGTACGGCATCAAGCTCACGGCCAGCAGCACGAAGGTATAAAGCAGGATGTGGACCTTGGTGTAGTGCTCGCCATGGGTCACCGGCAGCATCGGGATGTCGGCCTTGGCGTATTCCTCTTTGCGGTGAATGGCCAGGGCCCAGAAGTGCGGCGGGGTCCAGGCGAAGATGATCAGCACCAGCAACAGTGGTTCGGCGCTGACGTGGCCGGTGGCGGCGGTCCAGCCGAGCAGCGGCGGGGCGGCGCCGGCAAGTCCGCCGATGACGATGTTTTGCGGCGTCGCGCGTTTCAGGAAACCGGTGTAGACCACCGCATAGCCGAGCAGCGAGGCCAGGGTCAGCCAGGCCGTCAGCGGATTGGTGAAGGCCAGCAGTACGGCTTGCCCAAGCACCGCCAATACCAAGGCAAACGTCAGCGCGGCCGCCGGCGACACCCGGCCTTCGGCCAGGGGACGTTTGTGCGTGCGGGCCATGACCGCATCGATACGTCGGTCCACCACATGATTCACCGCCGCCGCACCACCGGCACACAAGGCGATCCCCAGATTGCCGAACACCAGCACCGTCCACGGCACCCCGGCGCGGGTCGCGAGGAACATGCCGACCAGCGAGGTGATGAGCATCAGCACCACCACTTTCGGCTTGGTCAGCTCCAGGTAGTCACGCCAGATCGCCTGACTGTGACGTGCGCCGATCAGAGTCGCCATGGCATCTCTCCTTTTATTGTTATGGGCCCGGCTGAGTGTTTACGCGGGCTGAACCGCCAGCGCGCAGGGGGTTGCTGCTTGACCCGAACCAGACTGGTTCGCGCGTGATAATTGACCAGCACCACCGTCAGCAATAGCGCCGCGCCGCCCGCGTTATGCGCGACGGCGACTGGCAGTGGCAGGTGAAACAGCACATTGCTGATGCCGAGGGTGATTTGCGCGGCGAGTGCGATCAGCACCAGCCCGGCCAGGCGCGTCATGCCGACCACCTTCAGTTGCCAGGCCAGCCCCAGCAACACCAGGGTCACCAGCAAAGCGCCAATGCGGTGAGTCAGATGAATCGCCGTGCGGGCATCGCTGTCCAGTTGCCCGCCGAGGTAATTGGGGCCGATGTGTTGAGTCAGGTGAAAGCCGTTTGCGAAGTCCGCGGGCGGCAGCCACTGACCGTGACAGGTCGGGAAGTCGATACAGGCCACCGCCGCGTAGTTGGAACTGACCCATCCACCCAAGGCAATTTGCAGGATCACCAGCAGCAACCCGGCGGTCGCCCAGTACTGCAAACGCCGTGGCACGGTCAGCGCCGGCAACACGCCGGACAATCGCAACGTCAGCAAAAACAGCAGGCTCAACGTCGCAAAACCACCGAGTAAATGCCCGGTGACCACTTGCGGCCAGAGCTTGAGCGTCACCGTCCACATGCCGAATGCCGCTTGGGCAATCACCACTGCCAGCAAAAACAACGGCAACTTCACCGGCTGCCCTGGGTGACGACGATGAACCCAGGCGCGGCCGGCCAATACCGAGATCAGCAGCCCCAGCGTGCCGGCGAAGTAGCGGTGAACCATCTCGTTCCAGCCCTTATGGGCTTCGACGGGAGCGTCGGGAAAATGCAGTTCGGCATGGGCCAATTGAACTTCGCTTTTCGGCACGCTGATAAAGCCATAGCAACCCGGCCAGTCCGGGCAGCCGAGGCCGGCGTGGGTCAGGCGGGTGTAGGCGCCGAGCAACACCACAATCAGTGCCAGCAAGGTGGCAAACAGCGCGAGGCGAAATCCAGGTTTGGCCATGACGATGCCCTTATCCGATGTTCGACAGTTTCAGCAGATGACGCAGGTCATTGAGCAAGTCCTTACCCTTCACCGTCGGGTCGTAGCGCAGCACCAGATTGCCATGCGGATCGATGATCCACAGCTGCGGCACAGCCTTGTCGCCGGCAGTTTTATGGAAGTCGGTCAGGCTCAGTGGATAGCGCTGCAATTGAGGATACTCGCGCGTCAGCTTGGCGTCGTATTCACTGCTCAGCGGTTGTGCCGCGGCCAAGGCATGACTGGCGCGCCCGGCATCACGGCCGAGGCCGATCTGGATCTGCCGCGCCAGGTACACCAGTTGCTGGCAGTCCACCGAGCAATCCTTGGGCGCGGTCACCAGTATCTGCCAACGATCCTCCTGCGCCTGCACGCCGAGGTCGGCGCGGGTCTGGCCGTTGCCGATCAGTTCGCCGTGATAGCTGCGACCTTCCGGCACCCAGAACTGCAATTTGTACATGCCGGTGGCGAGGATCATCGGACCGATCACCCCAAGCAGGATCAGTAGTAACTGCAAGCGACCTTTACGCCGACTCGCCGGCGTTTTCGCCTCAGACATGCTGGGTGGATTCATGGCCGCTCCCATGGTGTTTCTCCTTTGCGTTGTGCCAGCCGAGATAGAGATAGAGGCCGAACAGGGCGATCGACATGGCGAACCACTGCACGGCATAAGCCAGGTGTTTTTCCGGCCCCATGGCCACCACCGGCCAATCGGCCTGGTAGGACGCGGGGCCGTTTTCTGCGCGTAATTCGTAAGCAAAACCTTCACGATCCAACGCCGTCCAGAGCTTGACCGGCTCGACCGCGGTGATCAGTTGTGGCCAGGTCGTGGTATTCGGATCAGCGTGCAATTGGAAGGTGGCGCCGGGGGAGACGTAGACCCAGGCAACGAGACTCAAGGCCTGAGTCGGTGTGGTGAATTGCGGCGGGGTACGTCGGTCCGGCCACGGCAGCCAGCCACGATTGACCAGCAGCCAGAGCCCGGTCGCCTGATCCTGAAACGGTTGCAGCAGTTCGACGCCAACCTTGCCGTCGCGCTGACGGTTATCCAGCAACAGGCTGTGGGCGGCATCGAACTGGCCGTGCAGGTGAACCCGGCGAAAGGCCGGATCTGCGGTGTGTTGCAGCTCGGTGCTGGCCATCGGTTCAGCTGCGCGGCGCTCGGTGTAGCTTTGCAGCAGCGCGCTTTTCTCTGCGCCCCGGCTCAATTGCCAGAACCCGAGTGACACCAGCATGGGCAACAACACCGCGACCACCAGGGTCGGTACGATGCCCGGCCGGAAACGCTTCATGGCGTCGCCAGAAAGTCGGTAGTCGCGATAGCTATACTCAAGTGCATCGCCTTTCCCCCGGAGTCTCACCATGCTCAAAGCAGCCATCGTCCTGATGCTGATTGCCACGGTTGTCAGCCTGTTCAGCGGCCTGTTTTTTCTGGTCAAGGACGACAGCAGCTCGAACCGCCTCGTCATTGCCTTGAGTGTTCGTGTCGCGCTGGCCGCCATTACCGTCGGCTTGATTGCCTGGGGTTTTTTCAGCGGTCAGTTGGTGTCGCATGTACCTTGGTAAGCCTCAGAGCACGTAGACGAAAACGAAAAGACCGATCCACACCACGTCCACGAAGTGCCAGTACCAACTCGCCGCTTCAAACGCGAACTGATGATCGGCGTCGAAGTGCCCGCGCATGACCCGCATCAACATCACAAACAGGATGATGGTGCCGATGGTCACGTGGGCGCCGGGGAAACCGGTGAGCATGAAGAAGGTCGCGCCGTAGATGCCCGAAC